>JAJRUU010000256.1 GCA_024277605.1 bacterium | reverse complement strand
TTTTTACAGCCAACTCATTATCGCTGAGCATATCGCTGGCGATTACGATATTTTCCCGCCCATACTTCACAATTAAGAGCTTAAGCTCCTGTAAGGGGAGCTGTTCTCGAAAATTGGCGAGTTTTACCAACCTAGGCAAGTTTACACCAGTAATTACTTCAATTCCAGCTTTATCTAAAAAGGACAGACTAATATTGGAAGGCGTACCCCCGAACATATCAGTCAAAACGATAACTCCCTGGCCATCATTTACTTCCTGGATGGCTTTTTTGGTTTTTTGAAAAACATGGTCACTGGATTGGGAAGAGTTTACCGAAATGGTTATTGTTTTGGACTGTGGCCCAACGACCATTTCAAGCGTTCGCAAGAGCTCAGCAGCCAATCCTCCGTGAGCGACAATAACCGCACCTATCATTTTAGAAACCCCTCTTTTGTAATAGTTCCCATAGATATTATATTACCAGATATTTCTTAATGGTGCATGTAACAAATTTGCTTAACCCGAAAAATTCGGGCAGGCACAGCCTGTTTCTTCAGGACGTTGGCTCATGCACCTTATCTCACAAGAGGTTTGGCGAACCTAGTCTGAGTTTATGAATAGATCAGACTTAACACACAAGGCATAATTAGACCTATTCTATATCTGCATCGGTAGATTTATCAGCGCCGACAGCCGTTAATGGTTTTTCTGTCGGCTGCTTTAGTTGATCGGTTAATTTTTGATCCAGGATCTCGGCGCTGTTGTACCCTCTTAGTTTTAACAATTGATTTCGAGCGGCAACCTCGATAATTATCGCTAAATTACGCCCTGGGCCAACCGGTATATTTACCAAGGGAATATCCACCGCCAAAAGGTTAACGGTTTGTTTCACCAAGCCAAGTCTTTCATGGGAATGTCCCCACCATTCTTCTAAATTTACCATTAATTCAACTCTTTTTCTATACCTAACTGAAGTTATTCCAAATAGCTCTTTAACGTTGAGAATACCAAGACCTCGAATTTCAATTAAATAGCGGCTTAACTCAGGACTGGAACCAATAATTACTTCCGCTGATCTAAGTTTTAATTTTACCACATCATCGGCCACCAAGCGGTGCCCCCGGACGATCAACTCAAGCGCGCATTCACTTTTGCCGACCCCACTCTTGCCCTTGATCAACACCCCTACTCCAAAGATATCCAATAAAACACCATGTACTGAAGTTTCCGGCGCCAACCGTTCTTCTAAATAGGAGGTTATGCGGCTGATTAGCGCTGAGCTTAAGGCAGAGGACTTAAGCAGGGGAACACCCCGACTGTTGGCACATGTAACTAATTCTGGCGGGGCTTTGAGGTTAGAGGTGATAATGAGACAGGAAAGAGATAATTGGCATAAGGCAATTATTCTCTTTAGGGCTTCTTCCTTGGGCAGGGTCTTCAAGTATTCCAGTTCGCTTTTACCTAATATCTGTATCCTGTCTGGATGTACTTGCGCAAGATAACCAGCTAACGCAAGCGCCGGTTTTTGAATTCGGGGTATGCTTATTTTGTTAGATAACCCCGCCTCACCAGCCAGTATTTCGAGCTGAAGCTGGGACGATCTTTCATTTAGTAAATCCTGGACGGTAATCGTGGGCATAAATATCAGCGCTCAGTCTCAGCCAGCCCTAATTCATCTGTGGCAGTTTCACCACTGGAAGCCGGTTCCGTAATAAATGGAGAGAAAGATTCCTCTTCATCCAAATCAGATTCCAGCTGGGGGAGATTATCACCCCTTTTCAAGGCGGCCATTTCGCTGTTGTGGGTTTTGTTGTTGTGTTTTTCCTTATATTTGTATAGTTGGCGCTCTATTTTATCTAAAGCCCGATCGAAAGAGGTATACATGTCCTCTGTTTCCTCTTTTGCACTAAAACCATCCGATTTAATTGTATGTTGATTTCAGCGGTATGGCGGTATTTTTCTACCACCAACTTTACGTTTGCCTCGATGATTTTGTTGGAATACTTGTTGGCCTTGTTTATTTTGTCCTCAATGTGCTGGCGAAGGGCATCGGTTATTTCCAGATGCCTTCCCGTAATGACTAGATTCATGAAGCTCTCCTTCCTTACAAGCAGTATGAGTATGTTTTGCTAAAATTCTTTTCTCCGTCCAGCCGAGGCGATATTCAAAGTCTCTCTATATTTGGTAATCGTCCGCCGGGCGATATCTATTTCGCGTTGTTCTAAAATAGATTGGATTTGGATGTCGGTTAAAGGCCGACTCTTGTCTTCTGCGGCCACAATTCTTTTAATAATATCTTTTATTCTTACGGAAGAAATTGTGCTGCCGGTATTAGTTTCTAATCCGCTATGGAAGAAATACTTAAGTTCGAATATTCCCCGGGGTGTTTGAACATATTTATTGGTAGTTACGCGACTAACCGTGGATTCATGCATGGAAATATCTAAAGCAACGTCTTTCAGGGTTAGGGGCCTTAGACCAGAAATACCGTTGTCCAAAAACGCCTGTTGAAAGTTTACAATACTCTCAGTAACCTTGAACAAAGTCGATTGCCGTTGTTGAATGCTTTTAATCAACCACAGGGCGGAGCGAAATTTATCTTCAACATATTTACGGGTTGACTGTGGGGCATCGTTTCCCTTTGTCAGAATTTTTTTATAAAGATTATTGATTCTCAAGCGAGGAATTCCCTCATCGTTGACCACAATTACGTATTCATCTTCTAATTTATATACGTATACATCGGGAATGACGTAACGGGCTTGTTCGGCATTGAATTGCCGACCTGGTTTAGGGTCACAGCTGGCAATGACCTGGGCCAGTTCCACCACTCTTTGTATAGGAATTTTAAGTGCGCTGGCGACTGCCGGGTATTTTTTACGCTCCAGGTTAACCAGGTGATGCTCGATTATCTGCCGGATGAGGTGGGCGGATTCATCTGACCCTTGTATTTGCAGCAACAAACACTCCCTTAGGTCTCTAGCCCCCACCCCGGTTGGTTCCAGGCCCTGGATTTGTTTGAGAACCTTGTGGGCTGTCTGGGTATCTGTTTCATTTGATTCGCATAATTCTTCCACAGAGATTTTTAAATAACCGTTATCATCGATATTTCCAATTATTATTTCCCCGATTTTTCGTTCTTGATCATTCTGTGTGATCAAGTGGAATTGCCATAAGAGATGTTCTTGTAAGGAAGGAAGCTTCGCCAGGGTACTTTCCCAGGAGGGAGTGACTTCTTTATGTTCGTAATTGGAAGATGTTTCCCGGTTGTTGTCGTCATCACCAAAATACTGGCTCCAATCTACCTCAGAAAGAGAAGAATTTTCCTGGGCAGGTAATTCTGGTTCTGCTAAAGACAGGTCTTCAGCAGAGGTCTCTTGCGCCTCGGAATCGGCGGAGGGCGTTTCCGAAACCACTTCTTCCAAGAGGGGGGTTTCCACCAGCTCCTGGCGCACGACCTGTACCAAATCCAGCTTGGTAAGCTGTAGCAGCCTGATAGCCAACTGCAGACTGGGGGTCATCAACAGTCTTTGCGTTTGTTTTAATTCCAGTCTAAGTCCGATGCCTGCCATAATATCCTAACCCGATTTATTCATAAATTCAGACTTGGTTTGCCAGACCCCTTATGAGCCAACGTCCTGAAGAAACAGGCTGTGCCTGCCCGAATTTTTCGGGCTAAAGGCTGAATTTCTCTCCCAGGTAAATTTCTTTTACCCGGGTATTATTGACCAATTCCTGCGGGGTACCCGAAACGAGCACCTCTCCATTATAAAGAATATAAGAGCGATCAGTAATTTCCAACATCTCGCGCACGCTGTGATCAGTAATCAGGATGCCGATTCCTTTAGCTTTGAGCTTATAAATAATATTTTGAATATCCACCACCGTTTTGGGATCAATCCCGGCAAACGGTTCATCGAACAGAATAAAAGCCGGCGAAGTAACCAGCGATCTGGTAATCTCCAACCGCCGCCGTTCCCCGCCAGAGAGGCTGTAGGCCTTGTGTTTGGCTAAACGAGAAAGGCCCAGATCGGCTAACATTTGTGCCAGCCGCTCATCCCGTTGTCCAGGAGTAATATCCAGGGTTTCCAAAACAGCCAAAAGGTTTTCTTCAACCGTTAATTTGCGAAACACCGATGCTTCCTGGGGCAAATACCCAACCCCCCTGCGAGCTCGCTTATACATTGGCCAATACGTAATATCTTCATCGTCCAATAATACTTGCCCGGCATTTGGTTGAGTGAGTCCCACCACCATATAAAAAGTGGTGGTTTTTCCCGCTCCATTTGGCCCAAGGAGTCCGACAATCTCTCCCGATTCAACCCTGATGCTTATTCCCTTTACTACCTCCCGTCCTTTGTAAGACTTGGCTAAGTCTTTTGTCTGTAGTATTGACATAGAGGGGCTTATGGCCCTGTCGCAAGGCTATTGGCTTTTAGATCAGTCTTTGGCTGAAGCGTTGATTTGGCATCTTGCACTACGATTTTACCTGTATCCATAAAATAGGTTATATCGGAACCAGTCAACACATTAGCCCCTTTTTTACACATCGGCTTACCGGTAAGCACGATTTTTTGTTGTTCTTCGTAATAGGTGGCCGCTTCTGCTGTGATAATAATATCTGCCTGTACCAATTTTACGCCTCCGGTGGCTTTGATTTGCTTTATACGCTTACTATCGTTATCGAACCAGGTTTTTATTTCAGCGCTATAAAGGGTAACATCTCCTCGCTTTACCACCACATTATCACGATAGATGGCAGTATATTCTTTGTTGCTCAGTTCGGCCCTATCAGAGGTGATGGTAATGGTCTCTTGGTTTTGAGTGTCCAGGCTTAATAAGTTTTCCGGGGAAGCGGCCTTGGCAGTCGGCGAGTGAACCAAGTAGCTCCACAGAAATAAGCTTACGGTTAGTTCAATTAATATCCGGTTAGATCGCATGTATTGCCGCTACTTTTGTTGAATCAATTAATTACAGTAGTAACTCCATTGTGGAGCGTAAATTTTTCCAGTCCCACATCTGCTACCAAACCCATCCCCCGGATCTTTATATTGTCTCTGCTGATATTTACCGGCTCGGAGGTAGAAATCAAACGCTTTTGGTTCTCCCAGGTTAAGCTGTTGGTTTCAAAGGTTAACCCATCTGGTAAATGGGCCACCACCTGTCCCTCGACACTCATATCTCTGTTCTGTATATCTAGGCGCCCGTTATCGCTTCGCAACTTCAGAATCTGGCGCTGTTCCTCATACAGGGTAAGCCTGATGTTTTTGAGCTGGGCAGATTGTTGCTCTTGATAAACCTGAGCTGAGTCGGCTTCTATTTCCCACAAAAGCTTATCTCCTGAAGTTTCCGTCAAATGTAAGCCCTTGATAACCAAATCCGCCTCGGCATCTGTCGCCGAAAGGATTGGGTCGGCATTTTTTCCGTCAGAGGGCGAGGTGAGAAAAGCAAAGCTTCCTATTTTATAAACTACAAACAACAGGATACCCCACCCCAAGCCTTTTAGCAATTTCATCATCAGTCTCTGTTTTGCTTCCAGCCGAATCAGGCGTAATTTACTAAAAACTTCTTATTTAAAGATAGCATAAAACAAGCCATATGTCCAGGAAAAAAGGGTAGTTGAAATTGATGGGGGCGCTTTACGAAAAGGTTTAAATACCCCCGAAGCATAACCTTTTCTTACCTGATCTATTCATAAATTCAGACTGGGTTTGTAAGACATCCTTTGTGAGACCCGAATTATTCGGGTTAAAAACATACTGGATTAAATGTGGTAGCTCGATGAAAAAAAGATACAGCAGAAGACGATTGATAATGTATGTGATATGTTACTCTTGTAAGGCCTGGATAACCGTTTGAGCAAACCGGGCGGCTGCCTGTGGACCACTTCCGGTAATAATGCAGCCATCCCGTTCTACATCCTGGCCGGTATAGATGGCCCCTTTAGCTTCAAGCTGGGAGACTTCAGTGGAAAAGACGGTAGCCTTTTTATCGACAAGCAAGTCGGCATTGGCTAAAATTATGGGGGCAATGCAGATAGCGGCTACTATCCGCTGATTGTTATAGGACCTTTGCGCGATAGCGAGGGAGATGGGATCATCCCAGTATTCAGCCGCTCCTCCGCCGCCTACGAATACTACGGCGTTATAATCTTCCGCCTTCACCTTATTCAGCAAGACATCCGGCATAACCTTCATTCCCCGCATTCCCGTGGACACGCGAAGCTTAGAGCTGGCCACCGTAACCTGCGCTCCCTGTTCCGCAAACAGCTTTTTGGGTATCTGAAACTCTTCGTCTCGAAAATTATTACTGGCGATAACCATCAATATTTTTCGGTTGGCTAAGGCATTCATCGCAACCCCTCAGGTTAAAAAAGGGTTTATACTCCTATTTTGCTTTTTTTACTACCTTCATTATCTCCGCTAAAATATCATCAGAATTGCTACCATCCACTTCAGCTTCAAAATTGAGGATCACCCGGTGCCGCAGAGCCGGGAAGAATACCTGGTCAATATCTTCAAAGCTTACATTTGCCCGGCTATCTAAAAGAGCCCGCACCTTACCGGCAAGGACCAGGGCCTGAGCGCCCCGGGTGCTGGCGCCGTATTTAACGTATTTAGTGGTTATCTGAGGGGTTGGCGAGCGGCGACTGCGGATTTTACGTTCCACATTATTGGGACGGGTGGCGAACAACAACCGTACGACATATTCTTCAACCTCTGAAGATATAAGCACTTCCCTTACCAAGGCCTTCATGGACTTGATGGTTTTCAATCCCTCTTCGGCGAGTACCGGTTTTACCTGGTATTTTTCGCCCGCCGTGGTGCGCCGGATAATTTCCTTTTCCCCTTCAAAATCAGCATAGAGCAAGTGGAGTTTAAATATAAAGCGATCCATCTGGGCCTCAGGTAAAGGATAGGTGCCCTCCATTTCAATAGGGTTTTGCGTTGCCAGCACAAAGAAAGGGGGAGCGAGCTGATAGCTTTTACCGGCGACGGTAACCTGGTTTTCGGCCATGGCTTCCAAAAAGGCGGACTGTGTTTTAGGGGTAGCGCGATTGATTTCATCCGCCAGGACAATGTTCGAAAAGATCGGCCCGGCTTGAAACTCGAATTTTTTACCCCCGGCGCTATCTACCACCAGATTGGTGCCGATTACGTCAGCCGGCATAAGGTCCGGAGTAAACTGGATCCGCCTGAATTTGAGTCCCAGCGCCTCTCCCAAGGATTTAACCAGCAGGGTTTTACCTAAGCCGGGCACCCCCTCAAGCAAAACATGTCCTCCGGCTAACAAGGCTACCAACACCTGTTCAATTATCGCCTCATGCCCTACGATAACTTTACTGATTTCGGCTTTTATTTTATTAAAGGTATGGGCAAACTGGTCAATTATTGCACGTTCCGGCTGCATAATTATAGCGTTCCCTTGGTGGATGGAATTTGTCCCTTAAAGCGTTCATCGATTCGGCTGGCCTCATCCAACACCCGGCCAAAGGCTTTAAACAAAGCCTCGATTATATGATGTAAGTTTTCGCCGTAATGCAAAATAATATGTAAATTGACATAGCAACTATTAGCGAATGATTTAAAGAATTCGGTGATCAACTCCAGGTCAATCCCTTTTATTTTATCATCCAGCTGCTGGGCAATCTTTTCTTCTCTAAGTATATCAGCGAAACCGCCCTCTGTGGGCTTATGGAGTTCAAAGAAAGGCCTCCCTCCTAAATCCAGCGCTAAGGTTACCAAAGACTCGTCCATCGGCAGAATTATATTGCCATAGCGCCGAATCCCTTTTTTGTCGCCCAGGGCTTGGGCTACCGCTTCGCCTAAGGTAATCCCCATATCCTCTACCGTATGATGTAAGTCTATGTGGGTATCGCCGCGAGCTGATAAATCCAAATCAAAATTTCCGTGCCGGGCAAACAAATCCAGCATGTGATCCAGAAAGGGTATGCTGGTGGCTACTGCCGCTTTACCGCTGCCATCCAGGTCTATCTCCACACTGATTTGTGTTTCCAGGGTGTTACGCTCTATTATTGCCTGACGTGTCATGTTTTTAGTGTCTCTGTTTGTTAAACCAGGTTAATTTCAAATGTTTTTTGATTAAATCAACAATATTCCCTAATTGGGTCTGCTCTACGCTTATGCCGGGGCTATAAGGGATAACCCCCCACACCGGCACCCCGGTTAATTGCTGAATAATCTCCGGGTTAGTTTTCTCAATTATCCCATCGGTAGCGGAGTGAGTATGGTTTAAAATGATTCCCGCAACGGTAATTCCTGCACTTTGGGCACAGCTTACGGTAAGCGCTGTATGATTTATCGTTCCTAAAGCGGCCCGGGCGACAATCACAAGCGGCAGCTTGAGCTGTTTGATCAAATCCACAAAGGTATAATTATCCGCAAGCGGCACCATCAACCCCCCCGCACCCTCCACAATTACTGTCTGGTAGCGGGCTGCCAGCGCCCGATAAGCTTTTATGATTTCTTCTGGGTCGATCTGTATACCAGCGGCCCGGGCCGCCAGGTCAGGCGCAGCGGGTAACTCAAGGCAATATGGATTTATCAACTCCAGGGGTTCTAAAATGGAAGTTGCCTTAAGCAGTAGCGCCAAGTCCTCTGACTCAAGCCTTCCGTTAACTTTTTTTGCGCCGCTTTGAACCGGCTTCATTACCGCAACCGATACGGCTTGCGATTTTAAATAAGCCGCCAGCCCGGCCGCAATAACCGTTTTACCCACTCCGGTATCAGTGCCGGTGACGAAGATGCCCCCATTCATTTAACTCACCATCAGCGGCATAAACTGGGTGGAACCATAAATGCCGTACAATCCATTATCCTTAAGCCAGCGGGCACGCTTGAGATACCCCAGCGCCGGGCCGATGACATTAGCCGCCATACAGGCCTCATCGCCTAAAATAAAGCGGTGCGAGCTGGTTTTACCATCAAACGTTTTGCCGGTTAATGTCATGGTGGTGCTCACCGGTTTTTTTGAACTGCGGGTATCGATAATTCCCCCGACCCGTACCTTGTCGCGGGAATCCACCACGCCAGCCAACTCCAGCAAAAGATCATCCGCATGCTCCATGTTGTGTAATTCCAGCTTACCATCCCGGCTCTCAAGCAACCGCTCCACCTCTTCATCGCTCATAGCCGTGGCTTTTTCCACATCATATTCAGGGAGATGAGCTATATCCTCTCTTACCGTAGCCTTATAATCTTCCCAGCTGGAGATTCCCACCCCCCACCAGATATCGACTGCTTGTACCTCCACAAAAGATTGAGCAGCCAGCACGGCCGCTGCGGTAAGCAGGCCCGGTGAGGCGCCGGCGCCGGTAATGTAGGTGCTTTTTACTTGTTTAAGCTGCGGGGTTAGCGCAAACATTTGTTCCATGGCCGAGGTTCTTTTCAGGGCATCGCAGAAGGCGGTTTCAAATCCGGCGGTGATAAAACGTTCAACGATACCGGGGATGAATTCATTAGGCAAATTGGGTAAGGTTATCAAAACGCCGTCTATTTTTGAACTGCCAAGCTTAATAATTTCAGCGATAGAGTCAGAACTGGCTTTGCCGTCTCCGGGTATACCGGCGACACTTTGATCGGGTTTTAGACTTATTATTGCGCTTGAATCCAAGCCGGAAGAATTATAGGCATATCCCTGGCTGTCACAGATAGCCACCAAATGTAAGCTACGCTTTTGGCCACAACCTGAACCGCCGCCTTACCAAGTCCCCCTGCACCCAATATTGCCAGTCGTATAGGCGCTTCACTCACACGTCTCTCCTTAATGTCTTAATCCCGAAAAATTCGGGTTTTATTATGGGCAAACCCAGTCTAAGTTTATGAATAGATCAGGTAATAGTAGTAAGTTTAAGTTATCAATCTCTATAAAGTATAAACGAATTTTTGCTATAAAAGCAACAATAAATTGGCCGTAACAAGTATGGCACTTTAATGCTGCGGGGCAGCAAAGGGGGTTGACTTTTTATTAAGCTTGCCGTAACGTTTAAACAAATATAGGGCGTTGAACCAGACACAAAAACATCAAGCAACTAATTGATATTAAGCACAGTTGGGCTGGTGCTGGCTTCGCGCGTGGGGACTTTAGAAAAAGGGTGTAATATGTCACACATAAGACTTAATATAATTAACTAAAACCCTTAATCCCGATCTATTCATAAATTCAGACTGGGTTTGCCAGACCTCTTGTGAGATAAGGTGCATGAGCCAACGTCCAATAAAGCTTTGTTTGCCCAATGTGGCGGGAACAGGAAGCTGATAAATTTATACTTTTCAACTAAAGGTTGATTCGCCCATAACAATACCCGAATTTTTCGGGATAAAAGGATAAATATGTATAAGGCGTTTTATGGCTTAAGAGAGTACCCCTTCGGGTTAAATACGGATCCACGCTTTTTCTATTATAGCGAAGAGGCGCGAGATGCAATTAAGCAAATAAGCTATGATCTGCAAAACAGAAAAGGGTTGGTGGAAATCGTCGGTGATATAGGAACCGGAAAAACGGTTTTTTGCCACGCCTTGATAGACTTTTTAAGCTCAAACACCCGTACAATTTTCTTGCCGAATGCCTATTTTTCAGAATTAGAGTTCTTAGAAATAATTGCTCAAAGATTGGAAATAGATTGCTCAGGGAATACTCAAAGTGAAATTATTCAAGCAATTGGAACTTATTTGGTTAATGAATATGATGTCGGCAGAAATGTAGTTTTAATCTTTGACGAAGCCCAAAACCTTTCCAGCCAATTATTAGAACAGATTAGGCTCCTCTCCAACATTGGTATTGAAAAGAACCATCCCCTGCAAATAATATTAACCGGCCAACTTGAACTGGAAACTAAATTGCGGCACTCGGCGCTGAGGAACTTAGACCAACGTATTTGCTGTCGTTATTATATAAAAGCATTAAAAAAAATAAGCTAAAAGAGTATATTTTCCATCGACTAAAAACCGCCGGTTATATGGGGGGACTTACTTTTACGCGTGGAGCGCTAAACGCAATCTACAGTTTCTCGAAGGGAGTGCCGCGGTTAACCAATGTTGTGTGCGATAAATCTTTGCTGGTTGCCTATTTCTTTAAAACCAAAACCATCAATACTAAAATAGTAAGATTGGCCATCAAAAACACCCAGGGGCGCTGGTATCATTTTCCATCATTGCTTTTTTATGACATATCGAGGGCATCTGCCAAGGTAGCTATCGCTATTATGATTATTTCCACGCTAATCACCTGGCAATATCAGCATGAAATTATAACCTGGAGCAAAAAATTTTCCCCATCTATGTCTCTCATCAAAGCGGTGGTATTAAATCAGCAGGATTTTCAGCCTGTTACCGCTAACAAGGGTCAGGAAAGACCGGAATTAGCTGAAAAAAGCGAAAAGCGTGTGCCCTATTCAGCTGAATTAATGGCCAATCCGCATGTTATATGTACTGCCATACTGGTTAAAATGTGGGGCATAGAGCAGCCTGTAAATGGGGACTGGCGGAGTTGGAAGCGCACAGAGACGGAGTTACTGGATATTAGCCAGATAGCCGGAAAATATGGATTACAGACTACGCAACTAAAAACAGATCTGTCCGAATTACAGGCCATAGACCTTCCCTGTATTTTGCAGTATGTATATGATGCTGAATCCGCCGAGGGTGGCCCCATGGTGTTGGCCAAATTAACCGAGGACAAAGCCATACTTTACAGTCCCCAACAAGGATTGGTCAATTTAACCAGAGAGGATTTAGCCCGTAATTGGTCCGGCCAGGCGGTCATCCTGTGGCGCAATTTAGATCAATTATCGGATAAACCCCTGTTCTCTCAAAAGAACGATGGAGAAGATCTGCTTCAGGTAGGAATAAGATTACGCCAGTTGGGGTATCTTGAAAAAAGAGGGGCCACGATGGATGAACAAGCCTTAAAAGAAGCTATCCGCAAGTTCCAGCAGGATAACCAATTAATGCAGGATGGCATATTGGGAACGGTGTCTAAGATTGCCCTATATCGCATCCTGGGATCCCCATTTAGCCCTACTTTAAGCGGGGAGGGATAATCCCGCCCTGATTATTCAGCCCGAAGACGCAAAGCAAAAATAAGGTTTTTTTACCACAGGGGAACACAGGGGAATGACAAATTCCAAAGCCCAAATGCTAAAATTTGTCATTTGAACTTTGACATTTTCTCAGCGTTCTGGTTTGAAAATAGGCTCTTTGCGGTTAATCGCTCTCCCCCTCTCCCAGCTGCTGCTTTAACAATTCTATACGACGGGCGGCATATTTGCCTTGGGTGGTGTCCGGGTTATGCTGGACAATTTTCTGAAAGAGCTTTATGGCTTCCTCTGGCTGACCCAGTTGCTGGTAAGTTTCACCGGCTTTAAAGCGGGCGGTTACCGCCCACATATCCGATCCTGCGTGCAGATAGGTTACTTTTAAGTATTCTACGATGGCCTGCTTCAATTTTCCCTGCAACTGGTAGCACTCTCCAATCCAATACTGAGCTTCCGTCTTTAATTCCTGGTCTGTGAATTGATTGATTGATTGCTTGAAAGCCATAATTGCCAGATCGTATTGCTTTTGTTTTTGCAGGTGAATACCAATTTGCATGCGCTTTTCCCCGTCAAAAATATAATCAGGGTAATCTTGAACCACGGACCGGAAGGCGCGGGTTAACTCGGGCATATTGTTTAGCTGCTGATAGCAGATGCCGATCAGATATTGGGCCGGGGCCGCTATATCAATGGGAATATCGTTCTGTTTAAAAACTTTTTCCAAATAAGGAATGGCTGCGGAGTATTTTTTTTGATAATAGAGGATACTTCCCTGCCGGTAATACGCAGTAGTTATGTGTTGGCTGTCTGGATATTGCTCGGGTAGTTTTTGATACTCAAGCAGGGCTTGGGATAACTCACCGGCGCGGCTCAAGGATTCGGCCAGCATAAACTGGGCTTCATCCAATCCTGTGGTATGTGCAAAATTTATTAAAATTTCCTGGTAAATGTTTGCTGCCGCTCGATAAAACTGCTGTTTGAACAATTGCCGGGCTTGTTGGAAATGGGTGCGGCTTGAAGAATCACCCGGATTGTTAATTATGAACTTAGGCGAAGTCTCCAGTATTTTTTGATACTCCCCTTGGCGCAGGTAACATTCCTTTAATAACGTATCGGTCTGGTGGGTAAATGGTTGGTCGGGGAATTTAGCGTTTAGGTTTTTGAGTACCTCTACCACTTGGGAGTATTTTTTCTGTTGGAAGTAATTGTTAGCTAATTGCCAGATTAACTCCATTTGCCAGGGGCTGTCGGGATAACTGCTTAAAAACTGCTCAAAGGCGGTATTTGCCGCCTTGAGGTTATCCTCTTTTACATACACCCACCCGCTCCAGTAATGTGCTTCTTCGGCCAGGGGGGTTTGGGGGTACTCTTTTATGATTTTATCAAAGAGTTTATGCGCCATAGGGTAATCCGCCTGTTTATAATAACCGAGGGCGAGCCGTAATTTTGCCTGTTGGATAAGCTCTATTTCCAAAAAACTGCTAATTAGTTGCTCAAAGGCGCTAATCCCCTGAGGATAATCCTCCTTTAGATAATATAGCTCGCCGATTTTAAACTGAGCTTGTGCGGCGTGGGGACTATCAGGAAAATCTTTTACATATTCGGTAAGCGTCGACAGGGCATAGTCATAGTTAGCCAAATGATAATAAGCCAGCCCGGTTTTATATTTGGCTTCAGGCGCCAATGGGCTGTGGGGGAATTCCTGCAAGATCAGGTTGTAGGAGCTGACCGCCGCCGGGTAGTCTTTTAGCATATACAGGCTTTCCGCTACCATCCAGTGGGCCTTATCCCGCAAGCGGCTGAAAGGGTACTTGCTGATTAGCAATTGGTAAGCCGCCTTGGCTCGGGCAAAGTCCCGCTGTTTGAACCGGACCTCTCCAATCATGAACTGGGCTTGATCTGCCAGTTTGCCCAGCGGATCATATTCGGTGACCTTGGCATAGTTTTCTTCTGCCTTAGCATAAAACTGGCGTTTGTAATAATTCTGGGCTATTAGAAAGCTGGTTTCGGCTAATATTCTGTTGGTCGGGAACTTATGCATCAGTTGCTGCCAGGTTTCTATAACCGCTTGATCCTGATTTAACTGCAGTTGGGCTTGGGCCAAAAGCTGGTAGGTTCTGATTGCCAGGCTGCGATAGGGGCCCAGTTTAAGCAATTCAGAAAACAGCTGTATGGCCTGGTGGTAGTTATGGGTTAAATATAAGCCGTAGCCTTGCTGGAACAATTCCTCGCTACGCAGCAGGTTTTCATTGGCGGCCGGTTTTACCTCATTAAAGGCTTCCAGGGCTTCCCGAAATTGCTGTTGTTGATAATATGCCCAGCTGAGCAGGTAGCCGGATTTTTCTCTAAGCTCGCCTTGGGGGTAATCCAGCTGTAGCCGATATATGGGTTTTATCACCGCCAGGTAATTCCCTTGTTGATAATAGGTCAAGGCCAATTGGTAGAGGGTCTTCTCAACTAAAGAACTCTGCGGATATTCTGTTAATAATTGATTATACTTTTGGGTGGCTGCGGCTGG
The DNA here is from genome assembly GCA_024277605.1 of bacterium. GTDB lineage: Bacteria > SZUA-182 > SZUA-182 > SZUA-191 > JAJRXT01 > JAJRUS01. The sequence continues at coordinate 7,163 of JAJRUU010000256.1, read as the reverse complement.
TTGCTGTAATTTAAAATAGCTATCAGCCATGCGATAGTAAATCAAAGCATAAGGGGCATCTTCTAATTGTTGTGCGAGAAGCTGTTGGTAGCTTTCTATGGCCTCGGCATATTGCTGGTTTTGGTATTGCTCATCCGCTAGCTGTAGTTTTAAGCTGATAATCCGCTGCTCTATTTCTGCTTTATGAATGTTTTTGGGGTAATTATCAAGCAGGTTAGTATAAGCTTCCAGCGTTGCCTGCGGCTTATCCTGATGGGACAGGCTGTCTGCCCGGCGAAACAATAGCCGCTCTCGTTCTTTATGTTCAGGGAAGGCTTGCAATAGTTCCGCATAAGATAGAGCGGCAGCTTCATAAAGCTTTAAGTGATACTGGCAGGTGGCGATATAAAACTGTGTCTCTGCGGCTTCTTTAGTATCGGGGAAGTTAGTTTTGAGCTGTTGAAATTGTTCTAAGGCCAGATCGTAAATCTGGTCTTTGTATAGTTTTTCTGCAAAGGTAAACTGTTGTTTTACATCAGAAAAGTCGGTAGTTGCATAGGTGTAAGGTGCAGCGGCGGCTAAGAAAAAAATGAGCCACATAATAAAAAACCAGCCGGGGGCTGGATTAATATACGATGAGCCGTTACAGCTAATGTTGCCCCTGCCGCCTTGCAGACGGTAGCGGGGCTTGGCCTTTAGGACAAATGCGGTTAAATGATTTCCTATACAATTAAAAAAGTAGTATTTTTTCCGGTTCATATCACTTTATTGTCTGTTTTCTTTGATAATTTCTACCAATAAGCGAGCGCTTTTAACCATATCCTCTAAGCAGACCGACTCCGTAGTGGAATGGGCGTTCTGCATACCGGTGCCCATGATGACGGTCTCTATTCCCCGGCTGTTAAATATATTGGCATCGCTGCCCCCGCCGCTTGCCGAAAGCTTTAAGGTAAGCCCCAGATTTTTACCCGCTTGTTGTACTAGTTGCACCACTGGACTGTCATCAGCCACCTTCATCTGCGGGTATTCCCGGCGTATCTCTTCTTCTACCCGGGGCAATCCATCCGCCTGGTGATATTCATGGATTACGTTTTTAAAGGCCTGGCACATATGCCGGGTCTGCTGCGCTAATTTTAGCGGGTCATGGCTGCGGGCCTCCCCGTTTACCTCTACGAAATTTGGCACAATATTGGTTGCCTTCCCCCCCTGGATGGTGCCCACATTGGCGGTGGTTTCCGCATCTATGCGGCCAAGCTGCATCTGGGATATAGCCTGACTTGCCAGCCATATGGCATTAATTCCCTTTTCCGGGCTTACCCCGGCGTGGGCTTCCCGCCCATGAATTTTAAACTTCAGGTGATTGGCCGCCGGCGCCCGGGTGGTGATAGACTGCCGATCAAGATTATCATAGGATAAACAGTATTTGTAGTTTATTTTAGAATAATCCAGCTGCTTAGCGCCTAAAAGACCGATTTCCTCAGCTACGGTAAAGACAAGCCCCAATCTGCCGCAGGCAATAGCCCGCTCTTTTATAACCTGTAAAGCCTCCAGGATAACCACAATTCCCGACTTATCATCCGCCCCCAGAATGGTTTCGCCGGAGGTATAGAATCTGCCGTCCTTGAATAGGGGCGTAATGTTATTACCGGGCCTGACCGTATCCAAATGGGCATTCAGCATAAGCGGCAGGCGGCTTTCTCCGTCCCCGTCAAAATGGGCAATTATATTGCCGCACTCACCATTAATATGCTCACCGGCATTGTCGGTAGTTAGCGTAAGGCCCAGGCTTTTGAGCTTGTTTTGTATATATGTCGACAGTTGACCCTCTTCTTTAGAAAGGCTGTCAATGCTAACCAGTTTTATGAATTCCTCTTTTAAGCTAGCTCGATTTATCATGTGTCGTTGTCTATGGTTAATGTTTTTCTGCCCCGCGGGGGAAGGTCTTTCAACCTGTTGACCGCAGCCCTGAAGGTAGCTTCGGCGGTCTTAATTTATGAATAGATCAGGACACATAACTTACTCTAATAGTAATAGGAAATGTAGTATAGGTCAAGTTTGCCCTGCCGCCCTTAGTTTAAGCCATAATACCTGCTTGGTATCGGAACTTATTTTATAGCGTTCACTGATTCTATAACCGCATACCCACACTATTTCATCAGCACTCACTAATAGTGGAATACGATCCCGTTGATCGAGGGGTGTTTTATGGTCAATGAAAAAACTTTTAAGCTTTTTTGCCCCCACAGCCCCTTGAGGGAAAAAGCGGTCGCCCGCCCGCCGGTTCCTGATGCTTAGCGGTGTTTTTAGCTTATCAAAATCCAGTACCGCCTCATTCCCGGCAGGATAGCCGGAAAGTGCTGACTGCTCCATTATCCGGGCCTCGATTTCCATGTTTATAGCCGGCAGAGCGCTGATCCCGGGAACATTTAAGGAATAATCATATGATAATGCAGCGCCGGTTTCAGTTTGTCTAGTTAGTGTAAGCCTCCGGTAGCTCTTCTGCGCCATTATCTGTCCCGGTAAATGCAGCTCTTTATACCCCTGCTCGCTGTTTATCAGCTTTAGTAATTGTTCTATATGCGGAAAACCTATCCCCTTTAAATCCCCTTTAAGCTGATTTATGCCCCATCTTAAAAGGCGGCGTTTTATAGCCAATGGCTGTTTTTTGAAAGCTTCCAGCCTAATTGATACTGCCTGGGATGAGGAGTCTACTATTTGGGGAAGCAGCTGTGCTATATGGCCAGCTTGCCATTCATCTTCTGCCCGCACTATTTGAGCGAGCTGGTTCAGGCTGTTTCGCAAATTAGGATTATATTCCCGCTCCAGCTGCGGCAGTAGTTGCAAGCGCAGCTTGTTCCTTAGATACTTTGGGCTTAGGTTGGAGGCATCTTGCCGAAAGGGGATACCGCCCTCTTTTAGAAATTCCTCAATTTGCTTGCGGCTGGTTTCTATTAATGGGCGGATGTACTTCCCGCGTTGGGGGGGGATACCGGCTAAGCCCTCTGCTCCGGTACCCTGAAGAATTCTCATCAGCATAGTTTCCGCCTGATCATCCGCGGTATGCCCCAGCGCAATTTTTGCGGCCCCGGTTTCTGTAGCCGCTTTATCTAAGAATTGATAGCGAATCCTGCGGGCGGCATCCTGCGGGGAGAGTTTATGTCGGCGTTTATAAGCGGGCACATCAAACTTTTCTATACTATATGGCAGCTCATGTTTTTGGGCAAGTTGCCGCACAAACTCGGCATCTTGAGCAGCCTCCTCGCCCCGGAACATATGATTTAAGTGCGCCAGGTGCAGCTTAAATCCCCATTTTAGCCGCATACCCAAAAGCACATATAACAGCGCCACTGAATCGGCCCCGCCGGAGACAGCTATGACTATCCGCTCGCCGGATTTGAGCATGTTATATTTATTTATAGTAGTAACTATGCGCTGAATGAACATGGTTGGACAACATGGTTGAACATGTATGAGGAGTTAACGACCGTATCTACCCTAGCTGATTTTTTTTATTTTGTCAATTAAGTTGCTATAATGTAAATAGAGCTATGGAGGTGGAGTATATGGTCGTTTTAACTTTTTCCAGAACCTATGGGTGCGGCGTTAGAGAAATTGGCCGGGAGCTGGCCCAGGAATTAGGCTATATGTATTTTGAAAAGGAGCTGGTCCCGCTTATCTTTAAACAACTTCGCCTGACGAAAAAAGAACAGCGGGAAAATGCATCCTGGGCGGATTCCATATCAAAGCCCATGATTGATTTTGTGTGCACAACGTTCCCCTTTATCAGTAGAGGCTTATTGGGAGAAGATTTATTCGCTGATTCTTTAAGACAGGTGATTACCAGCTTAGCTGATAAGGGAGATGTGGTTATTTTAGGCAGGGGTAGCCAAATTATCCTACAAGATTACCCCGGGGCTTTCCATATAAGATTTATTGCCGACCTCGAATATCGGATAGAACACCTGAGGAAATTTCATGGGCTGGAAAATCTCACCAGAGAGGCCATCAAGGACAATATCCAGCAGCAGGATAAGGTTCGCAAGGAATTTATCAAGTATAATTTTAATCGGGGTATAGAAGATCCCAAACTGTATCAATTAATAATTGACATAAGCAAAACCCCTGCCGAAAAAGCAAAACAGCTCATTTTAGACCTTATTGTCTAACTAACCACTTTGGGTTAGAGCGCTTTTCCCACCTATAGACAATTCATGGAATTTGAGGATATAGTTTAAATATGGTGGCGGTGCAGGGACTTGAACCCCGGACACTACGGATATGAGCCGTATGCTCTAACCAGCTGAGCTACACCGCCGCAAAAGTCAAGCTCCAGAATAGAATTCTAATTTAAGGTTAACCGTTTGTCAAGGGGACAAACCAGCCGGGGGCTGGATTAATCACATTACAAACAGATTTTATAATTTCCTATACAGGGACAGACCCCTGGATGAAATGAAACTGTTAAATAACCCGTGAACAAACAGGCAAACGGGTAGTATTGCCCGATATCTTTCTGATCCCCTGAGTTATAAGTTAATATTTACAATAATTTTCTTGCAAAAAGCTGGACTGCCCCACCCACCGAACACAGAACAACTAGTTGATATTTATAGCTTCTGTCTACTAATTTCCTTTAGCATAATTTTTTTCTCCCTTTTACGGCATTTTTTTTGCACAAAAACGATCTTATAGAAACGTAGCCCATTTTCAGGTACCCCCCTAACTAAAAGGAAAATGATAATGGAAGGAGAAAGAGCAAAAAACGGCCTCATGTACCTGCTGGTATTGTCGGTTTGTTTACTACCCGCCACCGTTTGGGCGGGAAAGCACGGCGATTGTAATAGTTGCCATATAGACGCGGCACAAAAAGATTATGCGTTGATCCAAAAAACCAATGTCAACATCATAAATCCCTTTACCGGCAAACCTTATGGAAAGAGCGACGCCCTGTGTATGAATTGTCACCGGAACTTTGAGACCAAAAGTATTCATCCGGTAGGGATAATACCTGAAAGGATGCTGCTGCCTGCGGAAGCTAAAGGCTTTATGGGACAGGAAAATGAAATAAGCTGCTTTAGTTGCCATGACCCACACCCGGAGAATAAAAATTATATGTACTTACGCTGGCCTACGGAGAGAGGCGCCAATATGGCCAGCTTCTGTGTAGCCAAATGCCACGCAAACTTTGCTAAACCCAATATTGCGTTTAATAAAAGGATATCCAGGCCACACCGGTAGAAAAATTCAAAAATCGGTTAACTTCAGGGGAGGGCGTTATGCCCTCTCTTTTTTTGTATACCAATGATTTAGGCTAACAACCATATTGGAATATTACCTCAAATATGTTATGTATAGACAATGATCAAAAGCCAGGATTTTGTGGTTGAGCCAACCGAGCAAGGAACAAGAATAGACGTATTTCTGGCGCAGCAGCAATTGCCTGTCTCCCGCTCTCAGATCAAAAAGCTTATTTTAGATAAACTCGTAAAGCTCAATCAGCAGCCGGTAAAGCCGCATCAGCTAATTAAAACCGGGGATAAGATTCAGCTGCTGCTGCCGGAACCAAAAGCGCTTCAAACCCAGGCAGAAGACATTCCGCTGGATATTATTTATGAGGATGATTATCTGCTGGTAGTCAATAAACCACCGGGAATGGTGGTACATCCGGCGGTGGGAAACCACAGCGGTACTCTGGTAAATGCTTTACTGGCCCACTGTGGTACGTTATCCGGCATTGGCGCACCTATACGCCCCGGAATTGTGCACCGACTGGACAAAAACACCTCCGGCTTGCTTATGGTGGCTAAAACCGATGCGGCTCATCTGGATTTGGTTAAGCAACTCACCGAGCGAAGCATTAACCGCATATACTGGGGCTTGGTAGCCGGTGAGCTTGCGCTTTCCCAGGGCGAGATTGATGTTAGTATCGGGCGGCATGTAATGAACAGAAAAAAGATTTCTCCGCTCACCCGCCGGGGCAAACCGGCCCGCACCAGCTTTCAGCTACTGGAGTGTTTTCCCGGAGCCAGCTTACTTAAACTAAAACTGTATACCGGGCGTACCCATCAGATTAGAGTGCATCTGGCGCATATCGGTTATCCCATTTTGGGTGACCGGGTATATAAGGGCGACAGCAAGCTGGTTTTAAGATCAGGTAGAATTCAACGGACAATTTCAATACCCAGGCAGATGCTGCATGCCAAGCTTTTGGGTTTTGTGCATCCGGTAAATAATAAATATATGGAATTTGAGGTTCCTTTACCTGCTGATATGCAGCAAATTGTAAATCAATTAAGGGCGATTACGCCTTAGTAATGATAGGAAAAGTCTGTCACCCTGAGCGCAAGCGAAGGGTCTAGTAAGACAGGAAAAAGATTCTTCGCTAACGCTTCAGAATGACAACCGACAGATTATGTTAGGCCTGACATTAGATCGAGGTATAGTTTCATATGAAAAAGCTTAAAGCCAAAATAGTAGCATTATCAATCAGCGCCACCAAGGGCTGCTCCAAGCAGAATGTGTCTCAGGTAGAAGTTATAGCAAACCACGGTATCAAAGACGATGCGCATGCCGGGGATTGGCACCGGCAGGTCAGCTTGTTGGCCCAGGAGAGTATTGATAAAGTGAAGGCTGAAGGCTTAAAGCTTAAACCGGGACAACTGGCGGAGAACATCACCACCCAGGGGATAGAGTTAATCCAACTTGAGATAGGCGCTAAGCTGTCTATGGGAGATGAGGTGCTGCTAGAGGTCACTCAGATCGGTAAAGAGTGTCATAAGCCCTGCGCCATATATTATCAACTGGGCTATTGCATCATGCCTAAAGAGGGGATATTTGCCAAGGTCTTAAAGGGGGGCATGCTTAAGGTAGGTGACGAGATTGTCATTGAATAACAAGCTCATTGTCTTGATAGCACGTAAGTATCTTTGCAAGGTAACTATAAACCCTGAGGTTGGGCAAACAAGCCTGTAGCTGTTTTTGGGCCTCTCTTTTTTATTCTTTTGTATACAATAACCGCTCCGATCATTATTCTGATTGGATATAAACTAGGAGTCTGTCGGACTTTAGCAGCAGAATATGGTATAATGGTCGGAAATAAATCTTTGCCATGAAGGGGCCAAAAGATGAGTGTTAAATTTATACTGACCGACCGGGAGACGCCTTATTTGTTACCGCCGTCACTT
>JAJRUU010000255.1 GCA_024277605.1 bacterium | reverse complement strand
TCGCCAGACCTCTTGTGAGATAAGGTGCATGAGCCAACGTCCAATAAAGCTTTGTTTGCCCAAGGCGGCGGGAACAGGAAGCTGATAAATTTATACTTTTCAACTAAATGTTGATTCGCCCATAACAATACCCGAATTTTTTGGGTAAAATTCAGCATAGTGTAAAAACAAGCGAAAAAGCACGAAAAGGAGGGGGTTTTTAAGCAAGTGTTACGGATTGTCACAGGCGCCGTCCCGAAAGCTGAAATTCAAAGGTAGCCGCCTGTGACAATACTTGACAATATATTAATAAAATGTAATAGTATGCAACATGATGATTGCTTAATTTAACACTCAACTTGAGAGGGAAGGTTTGTTATGGTAGAAGCTATGATAACAGCTCAAGATACGAATATGGAAGAAGTAAAAAAGATGTCAATCCGGGCTTTAGCCGACATCAAGGAGGCGATTACCCAGCAGAATCGCTATGCCTCAGAGGCAGCCGTTGTGCAGCGGAATCTGGGTGATGCCTTGCTTGATTTTGCCACGCACTCTAAATCGGCTAAAGACGCTTTTTCCGATTTTGCCGACGGGTTCTTAAATGATATAGCGCGAATTTTAGCGAGTAAAGCGGCCGGGAGTGCGGTAGAAGGGTTGTTCGGGCTTATGTCATACGCTGAAGGCGGCGTTATGCCCGGGCAGTTTCAGCCGGTTACTCCAATGCAGTATGGCGGGGTATACAACCGGCCCACCCTCGGTCTGGTGGCCGAAGCCGGTACGCCGGAAGCGGTGGTGCCGCTTAAAGGGGGTGGGGTGCCGGTACGTTTTGAGGGCGAAAAAGCAAAGACAGAGCGACCGACTTACATTATAAACGCCTTCTCCGAAGAATTCATGCAGCAGCAATTAACCAAGGCTTTAAGCGAGAATGCGGATATGGTATTGAATATGGTGCATCAGGACCTTAATTCACAGGGCACCACGTATCAACTGGTGAGAAGCATCAGATAGGGATGATGGCAAGCAAAACGAACAGGAGCTAGATAATGAAAAATGTAAATCAAATCAAGCAGGCCACCGGTACGTTTCTATATGTATACTTAGTGGATGCAACCGACGGTTATACCCCGGAGACGGGTATTGTAAGTCCCACCGTTAGTATAAGTAAGAACGGCGGGGCATTTGCTCCAGCTTCAGACGGTGGCTGGGCTGAACTGGCCGATGGCTGGTATAAGCTGGCTTTAGATGCGCTGGATACCGATACCCTGGGATCGCTGGCGATTAATGTGCTGGCTGCCGGTTGTCGTACTTTTGGCGATATAACAGAAGTAGTGACCGATACGCTGGAAGATATGGATGGGCTGCTTAAGCGGGCATTGGGGCTTAATCTGGAGAATTACTATTTGGACAATATTACTTATTCAAGCGGCAAGCTGGCTTCTGCCCGTATTCGCACCTACGATAGCGCCGGTAATGTAGGTTCTGCGAGCGGGGTGCTGGCGTCCTATAATGTGACCGCCACGTATTCAGGGGCCGATTTGTCAACCTATAAGGTGGTGAAGGCATGAGCTTGTCGTTAAGCACTAAAGGGATTGTGCCTTGCGAGAACGATAAAACCTTTTCGCTCAGGGGCATAGAAAATATAGGCGTCATCCGCTCGACCGGCGGCATGGTGAGCGCTGTTGGTTTTGCCGATGTAGCGCCCGGTCATGATTTTGAGGTGAGTGTTAATTTCGATGATGTGGCTATTACGCTCTACCCTAATGGATTGGAGCAGCGCATTGGAGGAGTGACGGTCAGCCGACGACAGTTTAAGCTCAGCTTTCCGGTTCTCTCCACTTCCGAGGTGGATGATTTGTGGAATCTGTATATCGCTCGGCATGGGCCTTTGTATCCTTTGGTATTTAATTCACCTCATGACGGACAAAGGTATCTGGTGAGATTCAGCAGTAAAACCATGTCACGCAATATATTTGCCTATTTGCTTGAGTCAACCGGTATCAACCTGATCGAGGTATTAGGAGAGTGAAATGGAAGAATTAAGCCCCGAATATGAAGCGCAAACCAAGGCAACGGCAACCGATGTGATGGAGTTGTTCGATATATTCTTAAGCGACGGCACGCACCTGCGCTTTAATGCCGGCAGTCAGGATATGGAATTTGTGGATTTTGTGGAATAGCCAGACACGTCTGGTTTTTAAACATATAACCACACTTTTGTGGTGAGTCAATACTTAAGGGTTAGTCAACATTTAGCTGAAACAGTAAACAATGGCCGATTTAATTTTAGAGAATAATTATCTGAAAGTAACCTTTCCGGGTACCAAGGCCGGTTTGTCCGGTATCTGGCTCAAAGGCTATAATGCCGGATCGGCTATTCCTACCGACTGGAATCGACTGTCTAATCCGGAAAAGTATCCTAAGATTATGAGTGGTGATTACCACGGTATATACGCCTTGGGGAATGAGTATTGGAGCGGCGATGTTAACTGGTTTACCTATAAAACTACTATGAGCAGTCAGGATCTATATGGGGGTCAAGACCCCAACCCTACTCCGGTAGACACCGAGGTAGTCAAGGTGGTATCTGGGGATACGGTAAATATCGGTTCGGATCGGGCTGTTTCGGGTACTGAGTTGACCTATTATTTCACTCCCGATGGCAAGGGGCTTATTAAAAAGGTGCGGCTGATAATCAAAAGACGGGGTTCACTTGCCAATAATCTGCAATCGGTGTTGTTTATGGATTATGTGGCTTTTTCGCCGGTATCTTATAACAGCGGCTGTAATTATTATCAGTTTAAAGAACACAGTCTAGGCTTTGATTATGATACGCTATCCGCATTTGAAGCTGACTGGCAGGCGGATCCGGGGCTTAACTGCTCTATTGCCCGGCAAAGTTTGTATCCGAATATCTTACCCGGCTTTACCGATTCAAAATGGCAGGTTGAGTCCGGGACGCCAGCTGTAATAGATGACAGTCATGCGGATTTGACCAATGGAGATATTGTTTATATTAATCATCATAACGCCTATCCTGCTGACCGGATACATACTTTGAGTTTGTCGGTACAAAATATGTCATCGGGCACGTTGCGTGTAAAATATGGCTTATCCCGTAAAGCTATTGATGTGGAGGATGAAGCGCAAACACTGGATATTACGACTGACGGTACATATATATTGCAGGATACCGCCAGTTACGGAGACAATTATCTGTTTATAAAAATTGAGCAGCTTTCCGGCTCTTGCCAGGTGTATGCTGCTGCGGTTAAGTATTTAAAGGGCGGGGTCAGCTATAGCCCCTATGACGGCTCATATCTGGCCAATACTTCTTTGCGTAATTGCCTGCGGGTGCAGTCATCAAATCCTGATGGGTTGCGCTTAGTGCATAATTTTGCCGCAAATGTGAAAATCGGAGCTGGTAAGGGCATAAAAATTATGGCCTTATCTATGGATAATACTTCCATAGAAGATGGGGCGTTTAAAATTATCTTCCAGAAGCCGGATAACTCATGGGTGGAGTCGGAAGACATAAATATGTTTGTGGATTATAACGACCTTTATCCTCAAGGCGCCTGGGCCAGATCGAACCTGTGGGCCGACAGCTTTTTTGGGGTACAGCTTCCGGCGGGAGTGGATGAGGTTAAGGCTATCGGGATTAAGTGGACTACTACTGAGGCCATCGACTGGCTGCTGGATGGCTTTGGGGTGATGACCTGGCAGGCCGCCAACATTGGGGTGGGGGCAAAGTGCAGTAATAATATAGGGCTACCGGCCGCAACATTAAGGCAGCGGGATATGGCGCTGCGCGGGGTACAGGGAATGTATCATGATCCGCCCATGAATACTGTGGATGATGAAGCTATTAGCGTGGTTGTGGCTGGCGGCACCCAGCCGTATGGTGAGTACGTACAGCTTACATTTCAAGATAATCCTGTGTTGGTTGATATATACCAGATTAATAATACAAAGACACTTAATACCAATTGGAGTAGTTGGATAGATCGTGGTTATGAATTACAATATACCGGAGGTGTTTCCAATTACTTATATCCAATTAAGGTAGAAAATATAACCAGGAGTGAGGAATATAACATTATAAGTTCCAATGGTGGTATTACGGTGGATATTTCACAAAAAGACTATGCGCTTACCGATACACTGCGCATTACCTATGCCGAAAAGGGGGTCGTTGATCCCTCTCATTATTCATTGCAGCAGAATCTGCGAGGCGAGTGGTGTGTGAAATGGGCCTATGATTCATGGACTATCGCCAACAATAGGGGGCGGGTATATGTGAATTATGCGGTGGATTCCCGCACCGATGATATTATCTCCTGTGCTGTGGGGGGTACTAACCATGATGTAAACCGGCTGCAGCAGTATTATTATGATATGAGTGCTTCTCCGCCGCTGTGCGCCACTTATTCTACCATGGTGTTTTCCGATCCGGCCAATGAAGTCGCTGAGACTATATTTGCCTATCAACCGATGTTAAATAAAACCGGGGATGCTTTACACGCAGAGGCACAGTCACTTCAGGAGACACTGGATGCGCTCTATGCCAATTCCCGCACTGAGCCGCTGTCCCCCACCCCCCGCAATTATAATCTGGTGCCGCATGTAGCCTTCGGTGGAGAGGATATTGCCGCAAATCCGCTGGATTACCTTCAACAGGTTAATGATAAATTTTATCAAGCTGATTGTACCAATGCCATTGTTTCCGGCGGCAGTTTGTCCTATATGCGGGATCGGGATATGGATAGCTGGTGGTGGTGGGGTGGGGCGCTCAGGGATAATGGGGTGGATTTGCTCACCGCCACCCGCAATACGCTGCGGCGGGGCTTGCCTGAAAGTATCGTATCCAAAGAGCTAAACCGGCACCGTTATTTTGTGGAGTTGACTACTTTCGCCTATGAGCATACCAAGCGCTATAACGATCAGGCAAGTTACGATAACAAGGGTAATACCGGCTTTAAACGAGTTTGGTATTATGAGGCGGATAGCGGACTTTATACCGCCAGAACCAGGACTTGGGACGATTTTGATTCAAACTATTATGATCCGGTGGTGATTAATGAGGAGGATTACTATTTTAAATACCACTATGTTTTAGTAATCCCCGCATTCTGGAGTGTGGTTACTCCGGCTTCAAATTGGGGTTTGAATGTGCCTACCATTTATGATTTAATGCGCCGCCGAATCGATTATATATGTCGGAATTATGATTGTGAGGGGCCGATTATATCGGAGATGATATATTATGCGCATAGTTTTACGGCAAATGATTTCAGTCTGTACAATGATTGGCGGGTGAATGTGAAGGGCTTAGCGCTTGCTTCTGATTGGCCGCGTGATGCAGTGGGATATATTGAGGTGGATAACTTAGAGATTTGGGAGTGGAAAGGCTACTATACCAAACAATTCCTAACCGCTATGGCGACGGTGGCGCACTCACACAATAAGTTGCTGGGGGTAAATGTTAATGTACAGAACGTCATCCCCATTCGCCAGCCAGACGCAAGTGTGTGGGACGGCTATGAGAAAAAAGAAGGGGCCTATGGCACCTGCGTGAATACCCTGGATTACTCTTGTGACCGCTATGGCACGCCCTATGCTGAGCTGCTTAAGGAAAACATTTGCGATGTGTTTTATGTGTGGCTCTATTACCGCTATTCGGCCTTTGGGATGCAGACGGTGTATGATTTTATCGAGCGCTTTGCACAATATAAAGAGCGGCTGCTGGTAACCGTGGGACTATTTCCCAAAGACGATCCCCCGCCCCAGGAAGAGATTATCCCGCTTTTGCAGGAGTTGCTGCAAGCCGGGTTTAATGTGGCCTATGCCGGTTATCCCCCCATGCTTATTCAGGATCAGCGCTGGGCGGATGTCTGGTCACAGCTAACCCATTATGTACCCACTGTAAACTATAACCAGGCAGATGCGCAAATAGAAATCTGGCCTAAAAAAGTGAGGGAGGTGCCGTTTTGGCTGAGGTAGTAAGTAGTAAGGAGATGCAGCGATTGGTTAACTACTTGAGCGGATTGACACGCGATAATTTTTATGGTAAATTAGTAATATCATATGAGAAGGGCAGGCCGGTTAATATCAGACGTGAAGAGACTATTAAATTGGGGCAAATAAACCAAATGTGGAAGGGACATGCCACAAATGCGTAGGTTAGAAAAAAGAGATTGGCTTCTGCTTATCCTCAGAGAAAAACCCCTAGACGTTTTGCGCTTAATGAAAGGTTTGTTCCTAATTTGGAATAGGTCTGGTCGACAAATTGACGGTTTTTATAGGTTTGTTCCCTATAAGTATGGTCCGTACAGTTCTGAGTTATATAACGAACTAGAACTTGCCAAGCGAGATGGTTTAGTAAATTCTTCAGTTACGCGATGGGCACCTTATTCCCTGACGCCAAAGGGATTGGCTGAAGCCGCCAACGCAGGAAAAAAGACTGACTCAGGTATACTTGCTCTTATCCAAAGTATTGCTATAGAAGTTATATCAGTAAACTTTTATGGGTTGCTTAGGCGCGTATACTTAGAAGCTCCTGATTTTGCCGCAAAATCGGTTATGGCAAATCAGTTTTCTTTTTTGAAAGGGATGGGGAGTGTGCTGGATCTTAGCGGAGAGTCATTTATGGCTCCATTGCGAGAAACTCTTCCTCCATGTGATAATCCTTATGAGGCGGATATGAATGCGCTTGCGTCGGATTGGATTGCGGTAGGTCAGGATATTGGAGCAGCAGCGAAACAATTTGAAAATGAAAAATAATAACAAAAATAAAAACATTTCCCAGCAAGCGCCTAAAGGGCAAATAGTTCATCAGCAGACAGCGGTTTCTTTTAGTGGGCCTTTACCACCCCCAGAGGTGTTGGAAGGCTATAATAAGATTTTACCGAATGCGGCAGAGCGTATTTTGGTTCTGGCGGAAGGAGAAGCTAAACATCGCCGTGGTATTGAAGATCGAGTAGTAAAACACAACGTTTGTTTGGCTCATCTGGGTCAAGTTTTTGGCTTTCTGCTCGGAGCTATTGGACTCTTGGGTGGTGTTTATTGCGTTGCAATTGGGCAAGCTTGGGGTGGCGTAGGTATAGTCAGCGGGAGTCTGGTAAGCTTAGTATCTGTATTTGTATGGGGGAATAAACCACCGAGTGCTTAAAAAAACAGCAGGTTTTTATTAGATTAGTCAAATTTAATCTTTAGGGTGTTGAGACAATCAGGCCCTACTTGATACATGCATTGTGCAGGTATTAGGTAGGGCCTTTTTTATTGTGTAATGGGAGTATAAGCGTGTGTATACATTCGTTATCAAATCAGCTATGCAGCAGTTTTCAGACTATATTCAGCGGGATATGGATAGCCAGCAAACCGGGCAGGCAGAGATTCAGCAGAAAGAATTTTCCTGGCAGGAAAGTCACGGTGGGCTGGTGTTGGGGGTGGAGGCTATGAGTGTAGTAACCTATTATGCGGCTCC
>JAJRUU010000254.1 GCA_024277605.1 bacterium | reverse complement strand
GATAAATTTAAGCGTAAGTTTGCCGGAAAAACCGACTTTTGTATCAGGTTGATAATTAAAAAACGTTTGTCTGCGGATTTATTTATTAATTGCGGCTTGTTCACTATTTTTGACAACTTAAGCCCGACAGACTCCTAGAAAGAAACTATAACAAGAAATTCAGCAAACAGACTATCGAAATTGGCAGCCCCCCCAAATTACACCAATTTGATTTAGTATCAGAAGATAAAAGTATTATTGTTGAATGTAAAAATTATTCATGGACAGAAACGGGCAATGTTCCAAGTGCAAAAATGGCATTTATAAACGAAGCCGTACTATACCTCTTATATGCGCCAAAAAAAGCAAAGAAGGTAATAATACTAAGAAAAGATTGTCGCCCTAAAAATGGAGAAAGTTTAGCATACTATTACAAAAGGACATATCTTCATTTGTTGAAAGGCATCACCCTGATGTAGCTAGATATAATTAACATGCTTCTACAAGAAGTGGTTGTGTTGAATAAGTGAAACCCAACAATTTATCTTATTCCTTGTTTATGGCGCACTTTATTTGGAGTGTTCAATAACATAAAATTTCTGTTGGGTTTCGTACCTCAACCCAACCTACTCGCTAAACCGCAAATTACTATCGCTTTGAATCAGCCAAAAACACCTTATACCACATGGCAAAGGTAAACAGCGCCCAGAACTGGCGCCGATAGTATTGATTATTCAGGTTTCGGCCCAATATATACTCCACGTATTCCCAGTTAAAATATCCCTGTGAGCAAACCGTCTGCTTATTTAATACCCCGGCCACTTTATTCTTTAACTCACCGGCAAACCAGCTCCCCAAGGGTACGGTAAAGCCGGTCTTTTTGCGGCGGCAGATGGTTTTAGGCACAAGACCTGCCATGGCTTTGCGCAGGATGTATTTGTCCTGCAACCAGCGCAGCTTATATTTAGCCGGAATCCGGGCCATTAGTTCCACCAGTTCATGATCCAGATACGGTACCCGTGCTTCCACCGCATGCGCCATAGTCATTTTGTCGTTTTTTAACAATAAATCATCCGGCAGCCAGGTCTTAATGTCCAGCATCAGCAATTGGCTTAAAAGGTCGGGGCCGGAGTTAAAATAGGCTTTAATGAACTGCTCCATCGGTTCCTGCTGGCTTATAATTTTTTTTAACCTATCGGTATATAATGCAACCTTCTCCTCCTCAGAGAATACCGATACCAGTCTGGTGTAGGCTTTGGCCCGGTCCCGACTGCTGCCCAAAGTAGAAAGTAAGCGGTATATATCTATATTCCCGGAGAACAAGTCGGCCAGTCCGTCCCAGCCAAACGCCGGTAAAATGGGGCTCATCGTATTGGCTAAAGATAATACCTTATATTTAGGGTAACCGGCTAACAGCTCATCCGCCCCCTCACCGGACAGCACCACGGTTACATGTTGCTTGGTCAATTGCGCCATTAAATAGGTCGGAATAACCGCCGCATCAGCCAGCGGCTCATCTAAGTGCCACACTATTTTCTCCAGTAAATCACTGCTCTTGCTCTCAGCATACAGGGTATGATGCCGGGTGTGGAAATGCTCAGCCACCAGCTTTGCATAGCCCAATTCATTGTGAGTGGCCTCAGTGAAACCTACGGAAAAAGTCTCTACCGGTTTTTCCATTAAACCACTCATCAAACCCACGATAAAACTGGAATCCAAACCGCCTGACAAATACGCCCCCAGCGGCACTTCACTCATTAATCTCAAACTTATGGATTCCTTGAGTTTTTCATAGAAATTTTCGGTGAGGGATTTTAAATTATCCGATGCGGGATTAAATTCTATATCCCAGTATTTTTGGGTACTTATGCGGCCTTTTTCATAACACAACGTATATCCGGGAAGAAGCTTTTTTATCCCGGAAAAAACCGTATCAGCCCCAGGAGTAAATCTGAAGCTAAGGAAACGGTCCAAGGCCAGTTCGTTTAATCGGGGGGTGACCGCTTCATATTGCAGCAGCGATTTTATCTCTGAGGCAAACAGTAATTTTCCGCTAGTATGCACATAATATAAGGGTTTTATTCCCAAGCGGTCGCGGGCCAGAAAAAGTTTTCCCTGCTTCGCATCCCATAAGGCAAGGGCAAACATACCCAGCAATTTGTTTACGCAATCTTGCCCATATTCTTCATATAGATGAACGATTACCTCGGTATCGCTTTTGGTATAGAACGTATGCCCCTGGGCCTGTAATTCCTTGCACAGTATCTTATAATTATATATCTCCCCATTGAGTATTACCCATATGCTTTGATCTTCATTATGAATCGGCTGATGTCCGGTGCCAAGGTCTATGATGCTCAAGCGTTGATGCCCCAGGCCCACATTCTCTCCCAGATACACCCCTTTATCATCCGGCCCCCGATGAGCCATCACCTGACACATCTTATCCAGCAAATCTTTATTGCTGCTGCCTACTATGCCACAAATACCGCACATATTTAACCCGCTATGCTCCGTTTATAAAGCGTTATATAATCTTGGGCGATTTTCTGCCAACTCATGGCTAGAGCCATCTCCCTGCTACGCCGCCCCATTTTTTGTCTTACAGCCTCATCTGTTATCAACTTCATACAGGCAGCATAAATAGCCTGACTATCGCACATGGGGATTATAAAACCGTTATCCCTGACCAGCTCCAATGCCCCGCCGGTATCAGTGGAAACTATAGGCAACCCGCAGGCCATGGCCTCCAATATCGTATTACTCATACCTTCATTAAGTGAGGGTAGCACAAAGGCCTTGGCTTTTGTATATATTGGGGGCAAATCCGCTGGGGGGACAAGTCCCCTAAATTCCACATGCTCTTCTATGCCGCGCTGCTTTACTTCACTCCTTAATTCAGCTTCTATATTCCCTTTACCCACCAGTATCAGTTTTACATCCCGGGAATTTTTAATAAGTTTATCCGTGGCCTCAATCAGATACTTAAGCCCCTTTCGCTCAATCAAACGCGCCACACATAATATGCCAAAAATTTTATCGCTTGGGGCCTGCGTGGTACATAGATCGGTGTCTATGCCGTTGTAAATAACCCCTATCGCCTGCTTGCGATTCGTCTTAAGTGCCAACTCTTTTAACCCCTGGCTATTAGCCACCACCGCATGGGCATTATGCCAGACTTTTTTAATAATCGGGGTCATAAATTTATATAGTAAATCAAACCGCAGATTATATCCCGGCACATCAGACCCGCGCAGGGAGACGATATAGGGAAAGTGTGCTTTAAGCCTATAGGCCAAATACCCGCAGGGAACACTGAAAAAGGCATGGCACAACTGATATTTTCTTGTTTTATGCAGCTTTTTTACAAATTGATATGCCTTAAAACTATAAAGCAGCAGGTCTTTATTGGTTTGATAATGAAGTCCGCCGCTTTTCTCCCCAATAGGTAATTTATAAACCCTGATACGCTCAGAAAACTCGACCTTTGTAAACCGGTTATCCGCCGCAGATACCACTACATCAACTTCTAAGTTATCGACCTTGGCATACTCTTTTAATAAATTATAAGTAGCATTAGCGGCGCCGCCCCCCAAGGGAGGAAATTCATAATTTAGCAAGAGTAATTTCATGTTGGCAAGTTGATAGTGGTTAGAATTTATATGTTTATTTTACAATAAATAAAACAAAAAGGCTAGGCCCCTTAGCGAAATGGTGGCCTGGCCTTAAAACGTAGGTGGGTTTATCTCAGCTATCCCAAGCCCACCTGCACATATTTTTGTACACTACTGTCCGGTTAATAATCGAATAAATTCAACTGGATACAACCAGATGTTTCAGTTTTTTGGTAATCACATTGCGTAAGTAGCTGATAAATATGAGGTCTCTCGAATAAAGAGATGCTCAAAATTTGCAAAAT
>JAJRUU010000033.1 GCA_024277605.1 bacterium | reverse complement strand
TTTTCTATCGCGGTTTTTCTTATTCCCGTATGGTGGTGGTCTATTTTTGGGTAATTAATCTTATTCTGCTGCAAATTTCACGAACGTTTGTGCGTTCTTATTTGAAGTGGCTCCGTAGCCGTGGCTATAATTTACGTTTTTTATTGATTATTGGAGCTGCCGGACTGGGGCGGCAGATTGCGGCAAAGATAGAAGCTCGTCCCGGTTTGGGTTATAAAGTAGTCGGCTTTTTGGATGACGATCCGGCAAAGCAGGGCCAACAGATCGATGAGATTAAGGTATTGGGCAGGGGTGATGATATAGTGAGGGTAGTCGCTGAACATGGGGTTGACGAAGTAATCATAGCGCTCCCCCTGAGCGCTCACCAGCATATGTTGCATTTAATCAATATTTGTCAGCAAGAGGGCCTACGTGTACGGATTGTGCCTGATTTGTTTGCGGTTATTACCAACCAGGCACAGATTGATGAACTAGACGGTATTCCGTTGATCGGTTTGGATGCATCGGCTATGGAGCAGATGGGGAATCGTTTTTTAAAAAGCATTGAGGATATTGTCCTGGCTACGCTTATGTTGGCGCTCCTATCTCCTGTTTTCAGCATAATTGCAATTCTGATAAAACTTACTTCCAGGGGGCCGGTTTTTTATAAACAAGAGCGCATGGGGTTGGATAACCGGCCATTTTTAATGCATAAATTAAGGACAATGCGGGTAGATGCGGAGCAAGAAGATGCGCCACACTGGACGTCTAAGGATGATCCGCGGCGTACGGCTTTCGGCGCTTTTTTGCGTTCTACCAGCTTGGATGAGTTGCCACAGTTATTCAATGTGCTGAAAGGGGAGATGAGCCTGGTGGGGCCTCGTCCTGAGCGGCCGCATTTTGTTAAACAATTTAAGCATGAGATCAGCCACTATATGCAGCGCCATCGGGTAAAAGCGGGGGTCACCGGTTGGGCGCAAATTAACGGCTGGCGAGGCGATACTTCAATTGAAAAAAGAGTGGAATACGATACTTATTATATAGAAAACTGGTCGTTGGCGTTTGATTTAAAAATAATTTGGCTTACTATCTGGAAAGGGTTTGTTAATAAGAACGCTTACTAGGAGTCTGTCGGACTTTGGGGTTCAGATAATACTATAAATAGCGCCATAGATATCCAAAATCAATATACCATCTCATACCGCAAAAAGAAGGTGATCATTCCCATAATAAAAAGCCCGCACAGGGCAGCGGTAACGGAAGCAAGGCAATCTCCTTCAGGGTAGCGCTTGAGACCGTTGCGGAAGACCAGGCACATTCTTCTAAATAAGCTTATTACCAACCATAAAAACATGATAAAACCTGTTAGACCAGTTTCCAGCCACTCCTGGAGAAAGATATTGTGTGCGTGTTCTATCTCCGGGTCACTTATTTGTAATTTGTATGCAGTGCGATAGTCGTTTAATCCGGGACGCACGTTTTTCCAGCCAAAGCCCGAACCCCATAACCAGTTGTCTCTGAGCATAAAAGCCGCCGCTTGCCAGATACCATATCGGCTGTGCATGGTAGATGCTTTACCGGTATATGTGGGGAGTATGACAATACTTTTCATGCGCGTGATTGTCTTTTGAGGGAGAAAGGGTACTGTCAATATCAATCCCAACAACATAATCAGTATTAATCGCTTATCCTTCAGCAAGGCAAAGATTATACCCGCTATTATAGTGGCCACAATCCCCTGCCGGGCCTGTGTCAAAAAAAGGGCTATGCCGGAAACCAGCAAACAGAGTATAATACCGACTTTTCCCCGGTAAGCCTTGGCAATATACAGCAATCCCATGCTCAAAATAATCAATAGGCTCAAATACCTTCCGGCAACGGTGTGAGAGTCAAAGGTCAATAACGCCCGGCCATAGAGTACCCCTGTACCATTGATATATGTCCAGATACCGTATGCTGAAATAATGCTGGCTGAAAGCAGGAAGCCGCTAAAAATAATCCGCAACTGTTTTTGCCGTATGGTATTTACAATGACCAGATATAGTAAGACAGGCGCAAGGATATCGCCGCGAATCTCTTTGAGGCTGTAATAGACATCTACTGAGTGGAGTAATGAAAACAAGCAGGCTCCCACATATCCCAATATGGGCCAGGACAGCGCATCTTTTTTTAGCAATACCTTCTTCTGTAGCAACATCTTAGCCGCCCATGCGACCAGCGGCAGCGTCTTGGCGATTGCTTGTAAAGTGGTTATATGGGGAAAGGGCAGAAGCAGGATAAAAATAAAAATATCCCATAAGATAATCTTATCAAGCAGTAATAGCCATTTCTCTTTTTCTTCTGAGGAAAGATTCATTTTAAGCGCAACATACTAAAGGTTCCCTAAAATCTCTTCGGTGACAGTTATTTGTCCCGAAAAATTCGGGTATTGTTATGGGCGAATCAACATTTAGTTGAAAAGTATAAATTTATCAGCTTCCTGTTCCCGCCGCCTTGGGCAAACAAAGCTTTATTGGACGTTGGCTCATGCACCTTATCTCACAAGAGGTCTG
>JAJRUU010000253.1 GCA_024277605.1 bacterium | reverse complement strand
TTTCCACTCTAAGGTGGATAGATCATGGCATAAATCCCAGAGCAAATTGAAATCGAAAAAGTCTTTTTTGGGGTCAATCATCCTGATATACCTAATGTTTTTGTACCATTAAAATTTTTTTACCGGACAGTAGTGATAATATCTCTAACCTGATCTATTCATGAATTTAGGCTGGGTTCGCCAGCCCCTTTGTGGGATAAGGCTTATGAGCCAACGCCCTGAAGAAACAGGCTGTGCCTGCCCGAATTTTTCGGGCTATTTTTTAGTTGACTTAAGGCCAGCCTTTGGTATACTAGTCTTAACTAGTTGATTTTGTTGGTACGCAATTATTTTGATTATCGGAATAAAAAATCCAGGGGGCTTATCTATTATGGAGTCGTAAAAAGTCTGAAAACCGTCACTTTGTCATTCTGAGCCCTTCGCTATGCTCAAGGATAAACTCCGCGAAGAATCTATTTTTTTCAATATAATGGAGACCCTTCACTTCGTTCATGGTGACATGTGGGGACTTTTTACGAAACCATCATCTATTGTACAAGTGGTTTGAGCTAATCCTATATAGGAAAATAATTTAACATGAACCGCACACTGAAGCTGAATCAACTTGACGATCAATTTATTAAGCAAATAGAGCAGACCAGCGGTCAGAAGTTAAATGATTGCTATCAATGCGGCAAGTGTACCGCCGGTTGTCCTATAGCCCATTCGACAGATCTACCGCCCCATAAGATTATACGGATGCTGCAATTGGGGATCAAGGATCAGGTACTTTCCTCGCCTACCATTTGGTTGTGTCTATCCTGTGTTACCTGCACCGCTCGGTGCCCCAAAGGAGTTGACCTGGCCTGTATTATGGACTCATTAAGAGAGTTGGCCATTAAAGAGGGAGTGCCCCAAGCCCAGAAGCAACCCATCAAGCTATTTGAAAAACTATTTTTAGATGCAATAAAACGGCATGGCAGGTTATATGAGATGGGAACGCTGGCCCGGTTCAACTTATTAACCTTAAAACCTTTTCAGGACATGGAGCTTCTATTGCCCTTGCTTAAGAGGGGTAAGCTCAAGCTCACTCCTGAAAGCATCAAAGACGTAGAGAAACTAGCGCAGATATTTGCATCTTCTGCTTCAGATTCCGAGGTACATTAATGACAAAACTGGGATACTTCCCGGGTTGTTCTCTGGAGGGCAGCGCTTCAGAATATGATCAATCGAGCCGGTATGTGTGCAAACAGTTGGATATAGAACTGGTGGAATTGCCCGATTGGTCTTGCTGTGGAGCGCATGCCGCCCATCACACGCAGCATAAGCTGGCCTGCGCCTTAAGCGCCCGGAACCTAAGTATCGCCACAAAGCAGGGTGTAGATAGCGTTGTAGCCCCCTGCCCGGCCTGTTATAGCGGCTTAAAATCCGCCCAAAACCAGCTAGCCAACAATCCAGGGCTTACAGAAAAACTTAAAAGCGAACTCGATCTGGATTGTAATGCCAAGGGAGAGGTCTTCTCCCTGGTAGAGCTGCTGTCGCATATAGAACCTGAAACCCTGAAAGCACAGGTCAAAGTCGACCTCGGAGGATTAAAGGTGGCAGCTTATTATGGCTGCCTGCTGGTGCGCCCCCCCAAACTGGTGCAGTTTGATGATCCGGAAAACCCCACTTCAATAGATAATTTGTTAAGCGCAGCAGGGGTACAGATGCTGCCTTGGGACTATAAGGTGCAGTGCTGTGGTGCGGTACTGGGTATAAGTAATCCTGATATTCAGCTGAAACTAAGCGGGGATATACTCAAGATGGCCCAGCTTGCAGGAGCACAAGCTGTTGCGGTGGCCTGTCCTTTGTGTCATGCTAATCTGGACTTACGGCAGGAGCAGATCAATAAATACTGCAAAAGCAACTTTAATCTGCCCATCATATATTTTACCCAATTAATGGGGCTGGCATTTGGCGCAAGCCCCAAGGGGTTGGGAATAGACAAGCATATGGTAAATGTCGGACCGCTGTTGTCCAAGGTGGGAATACGATGAAGATCGGGGTATTTATTTGTCATTGCGGTAATAATATCTCAGCTACAGTAGATGTAGAACAAGTCGCCCAACATGCGCTTACGCTACCGGGTGTGGTGTGTGCCCATACCATCCCCCATGCCTGCTCTGAACCGGGACAGCAACTTATTAAAAAAAACATTCAGGAAAAAGGCTTAAACCGGATTGTAATCGGCGCCTGTTCCCCCCGGGTACATGAAGCCACCTTCAAGCGTGTCCTGGCGCAGGCCGGACTGAACCCGTATTTACTGGAATTTGCCAATTTGCGGGAGCAATGCTCCTGGGTGCATGAAGATCGCCAACTGGCCACCGGTAAGGCAATCGACCTCATCGATATGGCGGTAAATAAAGCCGCCCGGCTAGAGCCGCTTACTTCCTCAAAGGTGGACGTGAACAAACGTACGCTGGTAATCGGGGGAGGCATCGCCGGTATTCAGGCCGCCCTGGATATTGCCGATAGCGGTCATGAGGTGGCGCTGGTAGAGAAAACGCCCACTATCGGGGGAAACATGGCCCGCATGGATAAGGTTTTCCCCACCCTGGATTGCTCAGCCTGTATCCTGACCCCTAAAATGGTCGAAGTGGCCTCCCATCCAAACGTTACGCTGTATACCTATTCAGAGGTGGAGCAGGTATCCGGCTTTGTGGGTAATTTCAAGGTTAAGATTCGAAAAAAAGCCCGATTGGTCGATATGGAAAAATGCACCGGCTGCGGCAGCTGCACCCTCAAGTGCCCGGTTAAGGCTCCCTCTGAATTTAATATGGGGTTGGATAATCGGGGAGCAATATATATTCCCTTCCCCCAGGCGGTACCCCACATACCAGTAATCGATAAAACTGTTTGCAGCTATATACTTAAAAAAAAATGCGGCTTATGTCAAAAAATCTGCCCCACCGGCGCTATCGCTTTCGAGCAGCAGGATGAGCTGACAGAAGAAGAGTTCGGCGCTATTATCGTAGCTACCGGGTATGAGTTGATGGACTGGACCGTCTACGGTGAATATGGGTATGGAAAATATAAAGATGTGATCACCAGCATGCAATATGAACGCATACTCTCGTCCAGCGGCCCCACCGGGGGTCATATCAAACGGCTGTCTGATGGCAGGGAACCCGAAGTAGTCGCTATAATCGCCTGCGTAGGCTCCAGGGATGCGGCTCGCGGCCGACCCTATTGCTCCAGCGTCTGTTGTATGTATAGCGCTAAATATGCCATGCTGACTCGCGAGCATTTGCCCAACGCCCAGGTGTATATCTTTTATATGGATATTCGGGCGTGTAGTAAAATGTATGAGGAATTTGTCCAGCGGGCACAGGAAAAATACGGGGCAAACTATGTACGGGGGCGGGTTTCCAAGATATTCGAGCGCAATGGGCGGATGGTACTGCAAGGGGCTGATACCCTGCTGGGGCAGTCGGTGGAACTGGAAGCCGACCTGGTGGTGCTGGCGGTAGGCATTACCGGTACCCAAAGCACGATAGAGCTAGCTAAGAAGTTGAATATCTCGCATGATGAATACGGCTTTTTAACCGAAAACCACCCTAAATTGCGGCCGGTGGAATCCAGCACGGCCGGTATTTTTATTGCCGGCGCCTGCCAGTCCCCCAAGGATATACCGCTTAGCGTAGCTCAGGCCAGCAGCGCCGCCAGCAAGGTATTGGGCCTGATCAGCCATGATAAGCTGGAAACCAGCCCGCTGGTAGCCGAAGTCACCATACTAAAGTGCGTGGGCTGTTTTCGTTGCCTTTCCGTATGTCCGTTTTCAGCCATTGAGGAACAGGTGTTACGAGACGGCACTAAAGTAGCCCAGGTGAATCCCGCCCTGTGTCAGGGATGCGGGCTGTGCAGTGCCACCTGTCCCCCAGCAGCGATAGCCCTTAGAGGCTTTACCGATGATCAGCTAATTTCCCAAATGGAGAGTCTATGCCAGCTGAACCCCGAATTATAGGTTTTTTATGTCATTGGTGCTCCTATGCCGGAGCCGATATGGCCGGTACCAGCCGTATGAAGCAGCCGGCCAGTGTGCGCATCGTCCGCCTGCCCTGTACCGGCAGGATAAATCCGTTACTGCCGCTAAGAGCCCTGGAGGACGGAGCCGATGGGGTATTGATCTCAGGCTGCCATCCCGGTGATTGCCATTACCGCGAGGGAAACCTGTATGCCCGGCGGCGGCTGGAGCTATTGCAGCGCTTTTTACCCTTTGTGGGGATTGATCCGAAACGCCTGCGTTATGTATGGGTATCAGCCTCAGAAGGGGCGCGCTGGCAGACGATTGTAGCCGAATTCACCCAACAGATACGGGAGTTGAAAGCTCGAGGAGAAGCAAGTTGAGCGAGTTATTAAATGAACTTAAACAAAAAGTGGCTGAAATACTGCCTAAGGTAACCTATTTTATCGGTTATGAGGCTGGTTTTGACCCGCTACGGGTAGCCCCGGTTTTTATCCGAAAGCCAGAGGACATAAACCGGCTACAGTGGAATAGATTTTGCGACCATAACCTGGCGACTTACTTGCCACCCCAGAAGCGTCCCCCGGGCTTTTTGTTTGAGGCGGGTGAGAAAATCGGAGTGCTGCTTAAGGGTTGCGATTCCCGCTCGGTGGTGCAATTATTACAAGAAGGGATTGTCGATCGTGAGAAACTGGTTATTTTGGGGGTTCCCTGCTGGGGCGCCATCGATATCGCCAAGCTTCAAAGTCGAATTGACGTAAATAAGGTAAGCCGGGTAGAATTAGACGAGCAGACCATTATGGTATTTACCGATACGGCAGAAGTATCGGTCGATGTGAGCGAGTTGCTATATGATAAATGCAAAACCTGCCAGCACCCAAATACCTTGGTCTATGATGAATTCATCGGGGAAAAAAGGGACCCCCCACAAGACATCGAACCGTTTGCCCTGGTGACCCAGTTAGAGCAGATGAGCTTAGGTGCGCGGGCGGAATTTTGGGAAAAACAATTTTCCCGCTGTATTCGCTGTAAAGCCTGCCGCAATGTCTGTCCCTTATGCTATTGTCAGAATCAGTGCCTGCTGGATAGTCGGGTGCCCCACTGGACCAAAGAAAGGGTGGATGCGAAAAGTAACCGCTGGTTTCATCTTATTCGGGCTTTCCATTTAGCCGGACGCTGCACCGATTGTGGGGAATGCGCCAGGGTCTGCCCGGTTAATATACCCATAAATCTTTTGCCCATGAAAATGAACCGGGAATTATTTGAACTGTTCGGCTGGCGTGCAGGTACAAATGAAGACGAAAAGCCTCCGCTTATGAGCTTTAAGCTGGAGGAAGAGCATATAGGAAATGACAAATGACAAAGCTCATATGTTAAATGGATGTCAAAGTTCAAATGACAAAATTTGGTATTTGGGGTCACTGACCCCTTGGATTTCGTTTGAGCTTTGGATTTTGACATTTGGCATTATTTTATAAGGATTAATCATGCCCAAGTCGATAACACAAGATAAGTTAGCTGACTGGCTTAATCGCATAAGCCAAAAGCATCAGTTATGGGTACCCCAGGATGAGGCTGGTATTTGCTTACTGGCGCCGTACCAGCCGGGAGCGGATTTTAATCTGGAGCGTATACCTCAGATCTCGGCTAAAGGGGTGTTGTTTCCCCAGTCAGAGAGTATGCTTAAATATCGCTATACGAAGGACCCGGATAATCCTGAACAGACCGATGTATCACTGGAAGAGACT
>JAJRUU010000032.1 GCA_024277605.1 bacterium | reverse complement strand
TACCGGTGATTTTTCTTGATTACGTTTTAATAGCTGGTTGTTCATGCGGCTCTCCTTTGGTTTGGCTTGTTATCGGGCCAGAGTTGCTCAACTTTTTTACCGACTGCTTTGGCGATGGCCCGGCGGATACGCTGAGACGTATATTGACCGTGTATAACCCGGCTGATTGCCGGTTGACTGCAACCCAGTTTTTGAGCCAGTTCAGGTTGATTTATATCGTTTAATATCATTAGAATTTTTATTTGTTTGTTCATTTTTCACCTAAGTCCCAAGAAAGGGGTCGTGTGATGGATGCTTCCGATATAGAAGAAAAAGCGTTAAAGAATTTGTCTGGCTTTGTCGATAACCTAAATAACGACCAGATCAAGCTCGATATTAATGATCTGGCGGCTTGTTTTTGCTCTGTCTGCTCACTTATAGTTATAATGAATGCTAAAATTAAGCGGCTGGAGAATCTATTAAAGAAATCTCCCCGGACTTAATTTTTTCGCCGGTCTTTATAAGCTTATTCGCTAAGGCTATGGAATCTGTTGGGGTAGATTGGATGGTGTCCACTCCCCTTAGCTCTTGGCCCGCTTTCAAGAGCTTTTCGGCTAATTTTTGGCTGTTTGGTTTCATGATTTTGCTCCTTGGTTGGGGGTATATTTTTTTATCCCGTGCCGTTATTTTAATAACTGTAGATAATATAATTCGGATACCGAAGTTTGTCAAGCAAAAACTTTAGAAAGCGAAATTTATTTTTATGCCGGAACAAACAAAAATATTAATAACTTCTGATGCTGGTAAAAGAATCAAGCATATAAGGAAAGAATATGGTTTGAGTCAGGCTGAGTTTGGTGTTAGGTTGGGTCTTTCCGCAAGTTCTATTTCGGAAATCGAAAGCGGTAAAACCAATGCTTCACAAAGTTTGTTGTTGGCTATTGAACATCTTTACGGCATAAGGTTTTATTGGTTGTTGTTTGGTGGATCAGATAAATATTTAAGAGAAGATGACAAATACCCCTTATACCCACCACCGGATAAGCCATATAAAAATGTAAGCGAGCCTGATGTTTTGGAGGCGTCCAAACGTTTGGACAAAGCGGTTCAAGAAGATACTATATATAATGTAAGGGAATCTAAAGCGTTGAGTTTGGCTGAGCCACCTGGCCCGGCATATGGACAGCCGCCGGAGCTGGCCAGGCTACAAGCTCAGGTGAGGCGTATATATAAAGGTAGTGATGAGAAAATAATTGAGCGGCTAAAGGGTTTCCTGGCCGCGCTCGATCCGGGTAATGGTGAATAGGCTCTATATATAATGTAAGGGAGTGTGGCTATGGATAATGTTGTCGTGGTAATTATTGTTGCGGCTTTTGTGGTGGCTGCGTTTTTATTCGGTCGTGAGTTTTCTTGCTGGTACTTTAAAATTAATGAGCGTATAGAGATTCTTAAAAAGATAGAGGCCGCCTTAAATAAATTTGAAAAGCCACCGGTAAAATAATCGCTATACAATAATGTATGCAGGTCGAAAAAATAATATGGTGCCTGCTAAAAATATTTATTGATTTCGGTATGCGTTAAGAATCCAACACCGTTTGATAAAACCCCATCGTCCCAACCTACCATAAAGTAAACTCCAACTTTTTAAAGTAGTTTATCTTGTGTTTAGCTATTAGTTTACCCAACCCCCCTATAAAGTCCCCAATAATTATTAATTTGCTGCCTACTGAAATAAAAATGGGCTACTGACGAGATCAGTAACCCATTATATTTGTTGGTGCGCCCAGCAGGATTCGAACCTGCGACCTACGGATTCGTAGTCCGTCACTCTATCCAGCTGAGCCATGGGCGCAATATAAAACCAGTATACTTAGTTATCACTTTTTTAACATCTTTTTGCTTATTAGTCAAGGCCCTATTTCCCTTCTCCTTGTTTGGGCTATTAAGGGATGAACAGTTATATTTAACTTAAAAGCAGAAACATAAGCCGCGGTTTCCCTCATTTTTTTTGTTTTTCCAGAGAATAAAATGTAAAAAACCTCATCTCATGTATAGACGTTTTAACCTGATCTATTCATAAATTTAGACCAGGTTTGCAAGACATCCCTTGTGAGATAATGTTTATGATCCAGCGTCCTGAAGAATCAGGCTGTACCTGCCCGAATTTTTCGGGTTGAGAAGGGAGTGATATTTATGACTAACTTGCGACGCTTATTGGGTTATCGAATAAGGAGTCTTCGCAAATCAGCCGGACTCAGTCAGGAGCTGCTGGGAGAACTGGCACATTTGCATAATACTTATATAGGCGCTATTGAACGCGGGGAGAGAAACCCCTCTCTAAAAAGCATAGAGCAAATAGCAAAAGCGCTCAATGTTAAGGTTGGCGATTTGTTTAAGTTTATGGATCATGAAGCCAGTCTGCCAGCGGAGTGCGAATGACAACCGAAAATTGACCACCTGCGCTAGCCGAATTTTGACCACCCTGATACAAGTTAATAATATGGGATGATGGCAAGAGGCATCATCCCGGTTTCTCATTTCGAGTACCAG
>JAJRUU010000031.1 GCA_024277605.1 bacterium | reverse complement strand
TGGACTTATTGTCAAAAAGAGTCTAAAGCCAACATCCATGATAACTTTGCTTGCCTGAAAATTATTGTGTGGAAGCTGACAAAATTAATATTATCAGGAAGATGTGGTTTTGCTGTTAATAAGGCCCGAATTATTCGGGTAGAATATATTTTATCTTCCAAATCCTCTGGCTGATTGATCCTTATCCCGGCTGGGTCGGGACATGCGTTCATTTGGCTCCGCATCTTTCTCGTTCCAAAGGAAAACCTGGATAACAAAACAATTGGAGGGAGTAGTTGATTCCGCTTTATCCCTCACTTTTCTTCTCAAGCCGCTACCCGTAGTGTGAGGCCTCAGGGCAAACAGAATACTGTCTTCTCCCTTATTGAATACCATGTGAATGCTGGCTTCTCCCCAATAATTACTGGATTGTAGCTGCCAGCCTTTTTCCGTAAGTTGGCGATTATAAAAATCCAGGATATTACTCATGCTGCCATTGCAACGGTAGCTTACCTCTGTTCCCCTTGCACGTTGGCCCAGACTCATAATGTTTCTTTCGGTCTCTCTGTTAAAACGCACCCTGACAGAGTTGGGATAGCGGGGGAACCCGGCTATATCCTCCCCCGGAATCTCCACTTTCGGCAACGGACATTCATCAGCGTCTACAACTTGAGCCTCTACCGGCGCAGCTGATAAAGGAATCAGACTTAGATTAGCTAAAAACAAAAACACCAGAACATTGGAGTGATTTTTCATTGTATATTCCTCATAGGCAACCTGTGGTTCAATTACAAGTTAATGCATCAACCCTCGCCCGATTTACTTACTTATCGATAACCAGTATATATTATATTCTATTAAGTATCAACTATTTTGCAAATAAGGTACTTGTTTGACATATGGACACCTTGAACCCGAAAAATTTAACCACAGGCATATAGTTGACATGCTGCCGCTTAAAATTTATACTCACAACACTATTTATCCTATCTGCAAATAAATTAAGCGATTAGACGGGGTTGTTAACCCGAATAATTCGGGCCTTATTAACAGTAAAACCACATCTTACTGATAATATTAACTTTGTCAGCTTCCACACAATAATTTTCAGGCAAGCAAAGTTATCATGGACGTTGGCTTTAGATCCAATACAAAAGGGAATCTGGCAAATCATATATAAACTTATGAATAGATCGGGTTAATGGAAGCGTATAATTTAGTCAGTTTTTCAGGGATTTTTATCCTGTTGGGATGCGCCTGGCTTATGTCTGCCGACAGAAAGAACATGAACTGGCGGGTGATTGCCTGGGGTATAGGCCTACAAATGCTGTTTGCTTTGTTCATCTTCGTCGTGCCGGCCGGGGCCAAGGCTTTTTTGTTTATAAATGATGTGGTGGTAAAATTGCTTGATTCGGCGGGAGCCGGAACCAGGTTTGTATTCGGCAGGCTGGCGCTTTCACCGGGGGCCGCCAACGAAGCTGGAGAAACCTCGCTCGGCTTTATCCTGGCTTTTCAGGCATTCCCCACCATTGTGTTTTTCTCCGCCTTGGTATCCATATTATATTTTCTAAATATTATGCCCAAATTGATTAAAGGTTTTGCCTATATATTCACTAAATTAATGAAGGTTTCAGGCGCTGAGTCGCTGTGTGCCGCCAGCAATATTTTTGTGGGGGTGGAATCCGCCATTACCGTAAAACCGTATTTAAATGATATGACCAACTCTGAGTTATGTACCGTGTTAACCGCCGGAATGGCAACGGTGGCCTCCAATGTGTTGGCTTTTTATGTGTTTACCCTACAAAACCAATTCCCCACTATTGCGGGGCATTTAATCTCCGCCTCATTTTTATCAGCCCCGGCGGCGCTGGTAATGTCTAAAATTATCCTGCCGGAATCAGATGCGCCAAAAACATTGGGTGAGACTATACCTCCGCACTATGAGAAGGAGACCAACCTCTTTGAAGCCATTATCAACGGCGCTAATTCCGGCATTCGCTTAATCGTAGGGATTATAGCGCTGCTTCTGGCGGTATTGGGACTGGTAGCTTTGGTTGATTTATTCCTGGGCGGCGTTGGCTGGCGGCTTAATTCTATGCTGGGTATCTATGTTGATTGGACACTTAAGGGGCTATTGGGCTATATCTTTTATCCCATTGTGCTGGTATTGGGTATCCCTCCGGCGGATGCGGGTATAATCGCCAAGATCATCGGTGAACGGGCGATTGTCACCGAAGTGGTAGCCTATCAGGATCTAGCGCTTGTGATGGGGAAAAACCTGCTGCAACACCCACGCTCAGCGGTAATCACCACCTACGCCCTGTGCGGCTTTGCCCATGTAGCATCATTATCTATTTTTATCGGCGGGGTAGCAGCGCTGGCACCACAGAAAACCCGCACCCTGTCACAAGTCGGCTTTAGAGCGTTACTGGCTGCAACACTAGCATGTCTATTAACTGCTTGTATCGCTGGGACGTTTTTTAGTAAAGGCTCGATTTTGTTGGGGGTGTAGCAAGACGTGGAAAACTATAAGTAGTGAGTAGATTGGGTTGAGGTACGAAACCCAACAAAATATTATACTTCCAGCTGGTAATCTCGGCGCAGGATTTCCAGCAGTTCCCACATATCATGGATAGTATATTTAGGATCGGTCTTTCCATCAGCATCCATATACTTACCGCTACGCCGATTCAGCACGCTGATCATTCCCAGGCGGTTTGGTACATCCACATCATAAATGGGGTTATCCCCGACATACATACAGCTCTCTGGAGGTAAGTCCAGGCTCTTACAAGCATATTGATACAGCTTGATATTCTGTTTGCCGATACCCAGTTGATCGGTAATGAATATGGACATGGGATTTAAATATTCCAATATGTTAAGCCGAATCAGCTTCTCGGCCTGCTTTATCTGCACGCCGGCGGTGATGATGCCCAGAGTAACCTCTGTCTGGAATAGGATACTAAAGGCTTCCACTACATCGGGATAGGGCTTTAATTTCTTGAACTTGGTGTCATGGTAGGCCACCATCCCGGCGGCGACAATCATCGCTGGATTCACTCCGGCGTAATACTCTTTGGGGATCCTCCCCAATAATTTATCATAATGGTGTTCGTAGTTGGTTCCCAGTTCCTCGATGATTTCGGTGAGTTCCAAAAAGCACTCCTCCAGCTCCATCCGCAGCCCGGCTTTAATCATAGCCGCTACGCTGTTTCGCCGTGCAGCCTCAGCGAATACGGAAGTCGAGAACAGGGTATCATCAATATCGAAGAAGATCGCTTTTAATGCGTTTGTGCGGATGGGCATCCAATTTCTTCCTTTATTTTTTGGGCAATGTCCTCAGCTAATCGTTTTATTCGGACATCGTTTTTGCCTTCTATCATAACCCGGAGCATCGATTGAGTGCCGGAATAGCGCACTAACACCCTGCCTTCAGTTCCCAATTCCTGCTTGGCTCGATCTATAGCGGCGGCTACCTCGGGCATTTGCTGAATCGCTTTCTTGTGGTTTACCTCCATGTTTATCAATATCTGGGGCAATTTCTCCATACAAGTGGCTAATTCCGATAAAGAGCGGCCGCTCTTCTTCATGATGGCCAACAGTTGCAGCGCCGCTATATTACCGTCGCCGGTGGTATTGTGGTCCAGAAAAACCAGATGACCACACTGTTCACCACCCAGATTGTAGCCGTGGTTCAGCATTTCAGCTACTACATAACGGTCGCCTACCGCAGTTTTGATTATTCGGCCACTTGCCTTCCGCATGGCGATATCCAACCCCATATTACTCATTACCGTAGTTACTAAGGTGTTATGTTTCAGCGTGTTCTGCGCTAACATATCCAAGGCGCAGATCGCTAAAATATAGTCCCCGTCAATTTCATTCCCACGTTCATCAGCAAAGATAACCCGGTCAGCATCCCCATCTAATGAGATCCCCACATCGGCATTATGTTCGATTATCCCCTGCCTGATAACCTCAGGGTGCAAAGAGCCGCAGGCTTGGTTTATATTCATGCCGTCCGGGCGGTTGTGATAAACTATTACCTTGGCCCCGAGCTCCTCGAATACCTTGGGGGCAACTTTATAGGCCGCTCCATTGGCGCAGTCCAGCACGATTTTCATGCCTTCTAAGGTTATCCCCTTAGGGAAAGAGTTCTTCAAAAACTCAATATAGCGCCCTTCCGCATCATCTATGCGATAGGCTTTACCTACTTCTGTAGCCGTTGGGCGAATGGCATCGATTTCCCCTGAAGACATAAGGCCTTCTATTTGTAATTCCAGCTCATCTGGCAGCTTAAATCCATTACGTGAGAAAAATTTTATGCCGTTGTCTTCATAAGGATTATGCGAGGCCGAGATTACAATTCCCGCATCGGCTCTGAGTGAACGGGTAATAAAGGCTATGGCTGGGGTTGGCATAGGCCCTACCAATAACGCATCTACCCCCATAGAGCAGATTCCAGCGACTAAAGCGCTTTCAAATAAATAGCCTGATAAGCGGGTATCTTTACCGATTACCAATCTATGCCGCCGGGCATCTCGTTTAAAAACATGTGCCGCCGCCCGCCCTAAAGTCAAAGCCATCTCCACCGTCATCGGTTCTTGATTCGCAATCCCGCGAATACCGTCCGTACCAAACAGCTTCCTCATCAGAACTCCTTTTGATTTAATATCTAACACCAAGTTGCATTCAAAATGATACTAATTTCTCACTCGGGTAGGTCGGCCTTTAGGCCGACCAAAGAGCGGAGGGCTAAAGCCCTCCCTACCCATTTAGTCCCGAAAAATTCGGGTCTTGTTATGGGCGAATCGACATTTAGTTGAAAATTACAAATTTATCAGCTTCCTGATCAGCCGCCTCGGGCAAGCAAGGCCTTATTGGACGTTGGCTCATAAGCCTAATCTTACAAGGGGTGTCTTGCAAACCCAGCCTGAATTTATGAATAGATCGGGTTAGTATATATTTGATTGCAACTCGGTATAATATTATTTATAGTCAGATTAATATAGCATACTTTTTGTTGTGAGAAAATGCAGCCTATAAAAAATTATCCCCGACACAAAACTTCAATCGGGGATAATTGAATTATTCATTAAATTGTACTACCGGCTTATGACATGCACTTAATAGAAATTGAAAGTGTATGACTACATCTTATACTTGCCGAAGTCTTCGGGATCGGCGTTTTCAAGCCATTCCTTCCACTTATCCACGGTATCTCACTTTTTATCCTGAGACATATCAATCTTTTTAGACTTAGCAATTACCTCTTCGGATGCGAAAATCGGGGCATTAACTCTAAGTGCGAGGGCAATCGCGTCACTGGGCCGTGAATCTATCCTCAGCGTGGCGCCATTAAACAGTAGTTCAATATTGGCGTAAAATGTATTATCTATCAAATCAGTAACAATTACCCTAACAACTTCCGCTTTAAACTCTTTTAGTACATTCTTAATCAGATCATGGGTCATCGGCCTGACAGAAGTAACATTCTCCAGCTCCGACATTATGGCATTGGCTTCAAATATACCGATCCAGATGGGGAGTGAATTAGTTTTATCAACCCCTTTTAAAATAACAATCGGAACATTAGTCAGCGGATCAAGTGCAAGTCCCTTAACCTTCATTTCATATAGCATGATACGCCCTCGCTCTCCCTATAGGGGAGATTTGAGAAAGGTTAGTCCGGTATTGGCTGATACCGAAACAAAGCCTTATATATTATATAGATAACCTCTGTTTGTAGTTAACTAAAGTAATATTATATATATATCTAATTACCAAACAAATGTCAACCCATTTCACAACCCCTGTTGGAATTTGGCGGAATCCGCTTAAATATTTTTACAGAGCGCTTACCCAGTCATGAAGTGCTCATGCAATATATACGGGAGTAATTGCCTGGATTCAGGCTACAGGATACCCTAATGTTTGATCAGTAAATTAGGCTCCGTCTCCATTACGCATCCCGCAATAGGGCTATGCAGCCTGGCGCCCAGATTGCCGACCGTGGTTTCGGCTACCAATTGACCGGCTAGTACCCGCTCGCCCTTATTTACCAGCGGTTGGGCCGGTACTCCAACATGTTGCTTGAG
The DNA here is from genome assembly GCA_024277605.1 of bacterium. GTDB lineage: Bacteria > SZUA-182 > SZUA-182 > SZUA-191 > JAJRXT01 > JAJRUS01. Next base: position 5,461 of record JAJRUU010000031.1, on the reverse strand, counting down.
CGCTAAACTGATCAAACCCGGGGTATAGCGCTTGCTGTCGTAGGGAACCGGAATATTATAAGGCCTTAGACCCAGGCGACTGATCAGGCGTCCCATGGGTACAAAGCGTGAGTTCCTGAATGGATGGGGGGTCGGAGCGCCTGGGCTAGCTGTTTTGGTTTTATCCTTTAAAGTGCGACGGTTTGCTTCCAGCGGAGAAAGCCCCATCTGGCAGGCATACGACGCACAAAGACCGCAGCCACTGCACAGCCCGGCATCTAAATTCAGCAGCGCTTTTTGAGCTTGTAAATAGCCGCTTTGCCGCATATTCTTATGTGGGGATAAATCATGCCCCAGCAGATTGCGCGGGCAAGTTTTAGTACAGTCCTTACACTGGTAACAGTATGAGGCGGCTTGACGCTGACTGTTTTTTGTCCAGAAGCGTTTTTTAAGTACGAGTGAATGCTGGCGGTCAAGCACTAAGAGCGCAGCGCTGGTTTTGGTAACCGGCAGATTTACATCGTACACCAACTGCCCCATCATCGGGCCACCGAAAATATACGCCGCATCATCCGTCAGACTGCCGCCTGCCAGACTAATCAACTCCCCGATGCTGATCCCTATGGGGATAGATACTGTCTTCGGCTCAGCCACCTCACCCATTATAGTCATATACCTATGGGTTACCGGCATTTTTTGCTGGGCACGGGCTATATTATAAAGCGTAGCTACATTTAAAACCACTACTTCAGTTTGAGGTGGAATGCCTTGTGGGGGAACCAGTTTATCGGTCACCTCATACACCAGCAGATGCTCATCCCCAATGGGATAGTAATTCCTTAACCCATGAATGCTGATTGTTTTATCTTGCGGCAAGTGCTGGGAGAGGGTTTGTATGGCGGTTTTATTTTTGGCCTTTATAGCGATAATCCCTTTTTTAGCTCCTGTGGCCTGCATGGCTAGAGCTAGACCATCGATTATCGCTTGCGGTTCATTCTGCATCAGGTGCCGGTCGCTATGCGATAAGGGTTCGCATTCACAACCATTGGCAATGACTACGTCAGCCTTAGCCTGTAACTTCACATGGGTGGGAAAACCGGCGCCCCCGGCCCCCACTACTCCGGCTTGTTCTACGGCTTTGATAATCTCAGATCTCATCAGCCGGTACCTTCCCGGTAAGCTATGCTAATTGCATATGAATATCCACCGCCGGGGCAGAGTGGGTCAATTTACCCATCGAGATAAAATCAACTCCCAGTTTGGCTATCTCTATTATATGCTCACCGCTTATCCCGCCGGAAACCTCTGTTTTGGCCCGTCCGGCAATCAGCTTTATCGCCTGAGCTAAATCAGCTATATCCATATTATCCAGCATGATTACCTCAGCGCCGGATATGACAGCTTGCTCTACCTGGTTTAAATCCTGGGTCTCTATCTCAATCGGCCAGCCGGTTGGGGCATTTTGCCTGGTGAGTTTAATTGCCTCAGCTATTCCACCGGCAAAAGCAATGTGATTATCCTTGATTAATATGGCGTCAAACAGGCCAAAGCGGTGATTTTCACCCCCACCGCATTTCACCGCATATTTTTCCAACTCCCGCAAACCGGGGATAGTCTTTCTGGTGTCTTTGAGTTTAGTATTATAGGGTTTTAACAGGGCTACATATTTAGCGGTAAGAGTGGCAATACCGGAGAGATGCTGTAGTAAATTAAGCGCCGTGCGCTCTGCGGTAAGTAACCCCTGCGCCTGGCCAGCTACCTCAGCTACTATTTCGCCAACGGCAACCCGGGTACCATCACTACATTTTGCCCACCAGGCAATATCTTTATCCACCTGGCGAAATACGGCTTCAGCTATCTCTACCCCAGCCAGTATCAGTTCCTGCTTGGCGGTGATATAAGCCTCAGCCTGCCGCCCGGGAGCTACTACAGCCAAAGTAGTAACATCACCGGGACCAACATCTTCGTCTATGGCTTGCTTTATAATATGCTGGTAATTCAGCTTCATTCCGTATCAAGACCTTTCAGCATAACTATAAGCTGGGGCTTAGTTTGCGGAAGGTTTCTGGTAACAATCTCCCAAATAATACTTAAATCAACTCCGAAGTATTCGTGAATGACTATGTTCCTCAGCCCGATCATCCTTTTCCAGGGAATATCAGCATATTTCCCTTTGGCATCCGCTGAAATATTTCTGGCGGCTTCACCAATGATTTCCAGATTTCTTATAACTGCATCCACCACCATCTCGCTTCCGGCAAATGTCTCATAAGTTGTCCCTTTGAGGTAGCGCTCAATTTTATTCATAGCTTCCAGTATATCCTCAACAAATAGCCCACAGGGTTTTTTCTTCATGCGTAGGCAACCTCTTCCAATATCTTATCCTTAAATTGCGGCTTCAAGGCTCTCACGGTAACAAGATCCACCATTTTCCCTAAAGCCTCCTCCAGAAATTCCTTAAGGTCGATAAATTCCCAACCTACAGGCTCATAAAACTCCACCAGGATATCCACATCGCTCTCTTTGGATTCTTCTCCTCGGACATAAGAACCAAAAACCCCTATTTCCTTTACCTTAAACCTCTCGTTTAGGGTGGACTTACACCTTTTTAGCGTTTTCCCAATCTCTTTTTGCCCTATCATTTTCCATTTCCCCTGCCGTAATCGTTCACTTTAATTTTTGGATATTATTCAAATTAGTTTCCAGTTGGCCGAGCTTATCGGTAAGCTCAGCCTGCTTATTTTTTTGTTTGGTTATCACTTCCGGGGGGGCTTTTTGCAAAAATCCGGCATTAGACAGTTTCTTTTCCATAGGGGTCAATTCCTGTTTTAGCTTATCTATTCGCCGACTCAGCCGGGTTTCTTCTTCAGTTAAGTCGATACCCTGCACATCGATAAAAACCGCAACATCACCCACTACTCCGGTGGCGGCATAGGTTGGTTTTTCCACCCCTTGTTCAATTATCAACTTTTCTGTTCTACCTAAATTTTGAATATAACTTGTATATTTGTCTATTATGTTAATAGTTTCCGGTGTATCGGTCATTAAATGAACCGCAACTTTTTTAGCTGGCGATATATTTAACATGGTACGAATATGCCGGATTTCCTCAATTATAGCTATAATTTTGCCCATTTTTTCAGAACCGATACATACCTCCTGAGAATCTATCCCTGCTGAAGATTCTGCTGCCACAGGCCATTTTGCGAGCATAATACTCTCACCTGGATAAAACTGCTGCCATATCTCCTCGGTCACAAATGGGATAATGGGGTGTAACAGCTTCAGTGAGCTTTCCAGCACCCTTAGCATGATATTCTGAGCGGTCAGCCGTTCAAGAGTATCTTCGGCCTTATACAGTCTGGGTTTTATCAACTCCAGATACCAATCGCAGAATTGATGCCAGAAAAAGTGATAAAGTTCGTTTGCGGCGGCGCTGAATTCATATTTATCCAACGCACTGCTGACCTTGGAGACTACCGCCTGTAGTTTATCCAGCAGCCAATGATCCGCTATTTCCAGCTTTAATTCAGTTAACGCTTTTTGTTCATAACCTTCCAGATTCATCAGGCAAAAACGGGAAGCGTTCCAAATTTTATTGATGAAGTTGCGATAGCCCTCAATGGTTTTCTCCGCCAGACAGATATCCCGCCCCTGGGCGGTCAATGCGGTAAGCGTAAAGCGGAAGGCATCGGTGCCGTAGCTTTCCATCGTCTCCAGCGGGTCAATTACATTACCCTTGGACTTGCTCATCTTCGCCCCTTTAGCATCTCTCACCAGGGCATGTATATAGACTTCCTTAAATGGAACATCTCCCTTAAATTTAAGCCCCATCATAATCATACGGGCTACCCAGAAGAACAAAATATCAAAACCGGTAACCAGCACTGAGGTGGGATAGAAGACTTTAAATTCCGGCTCCGGCCAGTCGGGCCAGCCTAAAGTGGAGAAGGGCCACAGCGCTGAAGAAAACCAGGTGTCCAGCACATCGGTCTCCGGGGTCAATGCTTTGCTTTTGCACTTAGTACACTCATCGGGGGTTTCTACGCTTACGATTACCTCATCGCACCCCCCGCAGTACCACACCGGGATCCGATGGCCCCACCAAATTTGCCGTGATATACACCAGTCACGAATGTTATTCATCCATTCGTAATAAGTGTTCTCCCATTGCTTTGGAATTAGCTTTACCCGCCCCTGCCTCACTGCTGAAATCGCCGGTTTCGCCAACTCTTTCATCTTAAGAAACCATTGTTTGGATACCGTCGGTTCAATGACCGTCTTACAGCGATAGCAATGCCCCACCGCATGCTGATATGGCTCTATCTTCTCGACACACCCTTCAGTCTTCAACTCCTCCATGATTTCGCGGCGGCACTGGGTACGATCCAAACCGGCATATTTGCCCGCCTGCTCACTCATAGTCGCATCGGGGTTCATTACTACAATCTGAGGCAGGTTATGCCGTAAGCCAATCTCGAAATCATTCGGGTCATGAGCCGGGGTTACCTTAACACTCCCGGTACCGAATTCAGGATCTACAAAGTCATCGGCAATAATGGGTATGTGCCGCTTGACAATGGGTAATATCAGCTCTTTACCCACCAGATGAGCAAAGCGCTTATCCTCAGGGTGTACCGCAACCGCAGTATCCCCCAACATAGTTTCCGGCCGGGTAGTGGCTACTACCATATATTCTTGCCCTTCTGCCAGCGGATACTTCAAATAGTACAGGTGGCCTTCCTGTTCATGATATTCCACCTCCAGATCCGAAAGCGCAGTCTGGCAGCGGGGACCCCAATTTATAATATAATTACCGCGATAGATTAAGCCCTCATTATACAGCTTTATAAATACATGCTGCACCGCCCGGGAGAGACCCTCATCCATGGTAAAGCGCTCACGGCTCCAGTCGCAGGAGACACCCAGCTTCTTCAATTGCTGAACAATGGTATTGCCCGATTCTTTTTTCCACTTCCACACCCGTCGGATAAACTCCTCGCGGCCCAAATCATTGCGCGAAAGGCCCTTCCTGGCTAATTGTTTTTCCACTACATTTTGAGTAGCAATCCCCGCATGATCGGTACCGAATACCCACAGGGTTTTACGGCCCTGCATGCGCTTTGAGCGCACCAGAATATCCTGTAGCGTATTGTTTAAGGCATGACCAATATGCAGAGAACCGGTTACATTAGGCGGTGGGATAACGACACAGAAAGGAGGGGCGGAAGAAGATAGTTCCGGGGCAAACAGCCCATTCTCCAGCCAAAACCGGTACCATTTCTCCTCCGTGGTTCGGGGGTCATAAACAGTGGGTAAAATAGGCTTCATATTTTAATTACTTCTAGGAGTCTGTCGGGCTTAAGTTGTCAAAAATAGTGAACAAGCCGCAATTAATAAATAAATCCGCAGACAAACGTTTTTTAATTATCAACCTGATACAAAAGTCGGTTTTTCCGGCAAACTTACGCTTAAATTTATC
>JAJRUU010000252.1 GCA_024277605.1 bacterium | reverse complement strand
GTGGTCAATTTTCGGTTGTCATTCGCAACTGCTATGGTAAAACCCCCATGCAGACCCTGATTGATTCTAAAAAGATAGTACAGGAAAAGGATATTTCTAGTATAATGCCGGAGTCGGACAACACGACTCACCTACATTCTGCTGTCTGAAAAATCGTAACCGTCAGATTAAATCTAGACTTTTACAAATTATGAACGTGAAACTCAACCCGCCATTTTCCTTCTTAATAGGGGAGGATTTAAAAAGTTTGTTCGAAGATCGTCCCCTTCGGCGCACCCACAGGGACGTTTTCGAACAATTAGTCAGCTTCACTTTATCCCCAAAATACGGGGAAATAAAGACAATGGTTGACCAGTTGGCAGTTAATGTCCAACCCCACAAAATACTAAAAGCAACCTGAGCATGGCTGCTTTTATGTTTTAACCCTCCGGGTATCCACACACCGCTTATATAATTGCCCCACTGCCCAAATTTGCCTTCTTTTCAGCAACCCGCCGTTTACAGTGTGGGGTTATTATGAAAAACAGGGAAATTAAAACTAAAAATATTTATGCCCGATATCGAGAAATTCTGCAAATGCCCAAACTGACGGATAAAGAAATAGATAAGATGCGCCCCAATATCCAGCTAATTGCCAGGACAATTTGTGAGCATGTTTGGGGGGAAGATTTTTATTTACTTTACCCAATCATCAGCCAGTAATTCAGCTTGTTTTAGAATATTTTCAGTGGCTAGTTTTTGTTTGTCAGGCGGGTAGCCATATTTACGCAGGGTGCGTTTTACGATAGTTCTTAATCTGGCCTGAACATTTTCTTTAATTGTCCAATCAATAGACGTATTGGTCTTTACCTTTTCAACTAAAATCCGTGCCAGTTCCCGTAGTGTTTCATCACCCAGCACATCTCTTGCGCTTTCGTTATTGGCAAGGGCATCATAAAAAGCCACTTCATCTTCAGACAGACCCAAATCTTTACCCCGATTATCTGCTTGTTTAATATCGTTAGCAATTTTAATTAGCTCTTCAATGACTTGAGCTGCTGTTATTAGCTTGTTTTGATATTTCTTTATGGCATTTTCCAGCATTTCAGATAGTTTTTTACTTTGAATGAAATTCTTCCTTGCCCGTATCTTGATTTCATCATTTAAAATTTTCTTCAAAAGCTCCAAGGCAAGGTTTTTGTGCTTCATTCCCTGTATTTCTTCCAAAAATTCATCAGACAATATTGATATATCCGGCTTTTTTATGCCAGCCGCATCAAATACATCAATAACTCCCTCAGACACAACAGCTTTATCGACAATCTGGCGGATTGCGGTTTCTATCTCTTCATCAGATTTACCGCTTCCCCTGGGTTCAAATTTATTTAATCGGGCTTTAACCGCCTGAAAGAATCCGACATCTTCTTTGATTTCCATAGCCTTCAAACTCGGCACCGACAAAGCAAAAGCCTGGGATAATAATATAACCTGTTTGGTGAAGCGGTCTTTGCCATCATCTAAACTTAAAATATGTTCCTGCGCTTCCAGCAGGATGGTCATTTTACCCCGTGTATCTGCGCTGAAGTATCGTTTATAGTCAAAACCCTCACCTGCCTGCCGCGGCGAACCCGGCGCAGGCAGGAACATTTGCACCACAATTTCATGTTTCTCAAGCATTGCATCAATTGCGTCTGACTGATCTAGGGTTGGCGTACCTTTCCCGCCACTTTCAGCATAAGTGGCAAGCGCTGTCTTCAGATCGGAGGCGATGCCGATATAATCCACCACTAAGCCGCCCGGCTTATCTTTAAACACACGATTAACTCGTGCAATGGCCTGCATGAGGTTGTGTCCACGCATCGGTTTATCAATATACATAGTATGCAGACACGGCACATCAAAACCAGTTAGCCACATATCCCGGACAATCACCAGCTTTAGCGGATCATTTAGGTTTTTAAAGCGTTCCCCGATTTCTTTACGGTCTTGCTTGGTAGTATTATGAATCTGCCAACTGGCGGGATCGCTTGAGGTTGAGGTCATAATTACCTTAATAACCCCCTTTTTCTTATCAGTAGAGTGCCAATCTGGGCGCAGTTTAATGATTTCATCATAAAGCTCAACCGCAATGCGGCGGCTCATGTTTACAATCATGCCTTTTCCGTCAAAAGCTTCCTGCCGCTTTTCGAAATGATCAATAATATCCTGAGCCACACTCCTAAGGCGGTCTTTATGGCCGACAATCGCTTCCATTTGTGTCCATTTAGCCTTGGCTTTTTCTTTAGTGGCCTGCCTGTGCGTATCCTCACGCAGACAGGTTGACTCTTCAGCTTCAGTGATAGCTTCTACTTCCGCATCGAGTTTTTCTTTTTCTTCCGACTTTAAATGCACTTTAACTAAACGGGACTCATAATATATTCTCACTGTTGCGCCGTCTTCCACGGCTTGGGCAACATCGTAAATATCAATGTAGTTACCAAAAACCGCCGGAGTACTGGCATCTTCTTTCTCAATTGGGGTGCCGGTAAAGCCGATAAAAGAGGCGTTAGGTAGAGCATCCCTCAAATATTTAGCAAAACCATAAGCAGTGCGAGTGCCGACCTGGTCGCCCTTATCGTCCTTTTCATAGATTGTTTTAGCACCAAAACCGTACTGGCTGCGGTGGGCCTCATCTGCTACCACTACAATATTTTTACGCTCAGATAAGAGGTCATAGACCTCACCGCCATCTTCAGGATAGAATTTTTGAATAGTAGTAAAGATAATCCCACCCCCGGCGACTTTAAGCAGTTTTTTTAAATGCGGTCGGCTTTGCGCCTGCACCGGTTCCTGGCGGAGCAATTGCTTACATCCGGCAAAGGTATCAAATAGCTGGCCGTCAAGGTCGTTGCGGTCGGTCATTACTACAATGGTGGGGTTATTTAATTCCAGGACAATTTTGCCGGTATAAAACACCATGGAAAGGGACTTGCCGCTCCCTTGAGTGTGCCACATCACCCCAGCTTTTCTATCTCCATTATCAGCGGCGGCTTTTATGGTAGATTTAATCGCTTTTTTAACGGCATAATATTGGTGATAAGCGGCGATTTTTTTCTCAATCTCGATTGTGGTTAGCCCTGTTTTAGAATCTTCCTTTTCCTGCCTGTGCGTCACTGCACGCAGACAGGTGGTTTTTTCAAAAACGGTGAATTGCTTGATTAGGTCAAGCAGCACTTCAGGGGTTAACATGCCGGAGATTAGCGTTTCTAGCTGAGGAACGGTTATTTTAGCTTCTTTTTTACCACTGCTTGTTTTCCAGGCGGAAAACCTTGACCAGTCAGCGGTAAGTGATCCGGCCTTGGCATCCAGACCGTCAGAGAGAACCAGAATGCCGTTATAATAAAACAGGTTAGGGATAGCATTTTTATAATTTTGAATTTGGGTAAAAGCCTTTTTGATGGTGGCGGTCTCATCCGTGGGATTCTTAATCTCAATTACCACCAAAGGCAAACCGTTAACAAAAAGGACGATATCAGGCCGCTTGTTGATATTATTTTGAATAACCGTAAACTGGTTGCAGACAATGAATTCATTGTTATGAATATTGTTAAAATCAATCAGCCAAACCTTATCGCCCTTAACGCCGTGTTTGCTCCTGTCTGCGCAGGCAGGTAAATACTCTACATCTACACCATCGGTAAGCAATTTTTGGACATATTCGTTATTTTCAACCAGGTTTTGGCTGGGTAGGTTTAAAATAGCCCGTAAAGCTTGCTCTTTTGCGTCTTGGGGGATTTTGGGGTTAAGGGTATCAATAGCGGCTTTGAGGCGGTCTTTTAGAACAACATCAGAAAGGCTGTCCCGCTCTTGCTCCCATTGTTCAGGGGAAATATAAGAATAACCTTGTGATTCAAGGAGCTTGATTGCTAATTCTTCAATTGCGCTTTCAGTTATTTTTGAAGTCATAATCTTTTTAGTCTCAGATTGGCAACTATCGTTTTCTATAATCTCAACAATGGCTGTTTTTGAGACTATAGAATTAATTGACCACTTCATTATCCGGCAGAAAACCATTTTCTCCCAGAGCATGGATTATTCCACGCAGCAAGTAATTATTATCAAAACGCATAATATACTTTCTGCCGTTTTCCGTTTCCGGCTGAATCATTTTTTTCTCTTTTAACCCTCTCAACATCCTTGAAAGCTCAGCAGGAATTTTACCGGGAAACAAATGCTTAATATCAGAAGCCTGAAAAACTTGTTTTTCCACTGCAACACGCAAAATTTTGGATTCCGGTTTGGTAATGACTTTTCTTTCTAAGGAGAAAGCAATAGCCGGTAATAAAATCTTTCGGGACAAATAGTTATAATCCACCAAATTATCGACTTTTTCTATTTCCTGTTTCAACCCTTGCAAAACGTACTCACACCAACTTAATATCCCTTCCCTGGTTCCCGTATCTGCCCAGGATAAAGCAGTATAGTATTTTTCTCTATCATTACAAAACACGGCTGTCGGATTAACAATTCTACCGCCGATTTGTACATTAAAACCTTGCTTGACCAACATGGCATAAGTTAAAAGGCGTACGGTTCTGCCATTGCCGTTATCAAAGGGATGAATCCAGGCAAAGCGATGATGGAGAATCGCCGTTTTCAGCAAATCGGATTTAGGCGGATCATCCTGATTGATAAAATTAAAACACTCTTCCATGTAATCTTCAACTTTTGTAAAATCCGGCGGCAAATGCGTTGAACGGGCAATTTGCACATTCCTTTTTCTATAAAGACCTGGGGTTTGACTTCCTTCTTTGGTTAACCCCTTGACTACTTGCTTATGAAGCTCACTCAAAAACATCTTATTAATGGGAGCGTGTTGCACATTGTCTTCAATAAAGGACATAACCTGTTCCATGTTTTGAATTTCAATGATGCCTTCCGGTTTAACGGTTTGCTTGTCCTCGATTTTAGTTTCGATAAACTCAACAATAGTGGTGCGGTTACCTTCAATGCGAGCGGAACCGATACTCTCCAACATGTGGAAAATGCTTTTTAACTGAAAAAAGACTTTTGGGTGGGTGCTGCCGGCCAAAGGTTTTTTGCGCAAGTAGTCCAGTTCGATAATCAGATCGGTTAATGGAGCGATAAAATCAGGGTATATCAGTTGCAGGTCGTAGTGTTTAAAATTAGCCATAACATTAGTATTACGTATGAGAGTAATATGTTTATTGTAGCTAGACATAGCGCACATTTAACAGATATAATTGTTATTAGCTATGAATAAAAGAGTTTTACGCTCGTTAGTATACACAACACTTAACATTTTTGCAAACCAACAATTAACACAATAATAAACCCAAAAGTAATAAAGCTAACAATTTTTCACCCTGACCTCGCCACTCATAAGCCGAGGCAGGAGGGTGTCCCGCAGGCGGGAGAGGGTTTGGATCTGAGAGTTATTTGATGTTGCTTTTCTAAATAATGGCTTAGCTGTTTCGTGAAAGCACATTATGGTTTTTTGCGAAAAAGCAATCATATGTGATTTTATTTGATCAATCTGTACACGTTGACGACCAGAAGTGCCAGTCATAGATTTAATAGCAAAATCTCGAAAACCATTAGATCGTGCTAAACAGTAAACAAAATATGGACTACAAATCTCTTTTGCTCTCATTACATTAAATTCGGTGGAACCTCTTCCTGTTTCGTCTTCTAGGAGTCTGTCGGGCTTAAGTTGTCAAAAATAGTGAACAAGCCGCAATTAATAAATAAATCCGCAGACAAACGTTTTTTAATTATCAACCTGATACAAAAGTCGGTTTTTCCGGCAAACTTACGCTTAAATTTATC
>JAJRUU010000251.1 GCA_024277605.1 bacterium | reverse complement strand
AATACCTGTTAGGGTCTCGAATTATCGGCCCCTATAAGTGGATATATCTTATGGCAATACCGCTTGGAGCGGTGGCTAAGCTGGAGATTGTGTGGGGGTTTGCTGATATTGCCAACGGTTTTATGGCCCTTCCCAATCTGATTGCTATTCTGGGACTCTCTGGTGTAGTATATGCCAGTACCACCGATTATTATAAACGGCGGGTTAAAATAAAGATGGGGAGATAAATTATGCTGTTTAGAATACTGATCATTTTTACCATAATACCTGTAATCGAGCTGGCGGTACTGATTAAAGTAGGCGGCGCTATCGGTACCTGGAACACTATTATGATCATTCTGATTACCGGTGTATGGGGGGCCATATTGGCCAAGTCACAGGGCATGCTGGTGTTACAGCGGATCAGGGAGGATATGGCGGCAGGCATAATGCCCACCGAAGAACTATTTAATGGAGCGCTGATATTGGTGGGTGGGGCGTTGTTGCTGACCCCTGGATTTGTTACCGATTTTCTGGGATTGATTTTCATGATTCCTCAAACCATGTCGATGATTAAACACTATATTAAGCATTTGATTCAGCATAAAATAGATTCAGGCCAGATTACTACGCATTGGAATTAAAAACCAGGCACAGCCTGGATTAATTATAATAAGATCGTTATGTCTAACATCGCCCTCTGTCACCCTCGGGGACATGACCCTTAAGGATGTAGGCGGGGGCTCATGCTTATAGCAAATGCGATTATATAATTTCCTAACAGCAAAAAAATGCAATTTAAATTGATACGAGAGAACAAATTAGTCTTTCTGTGCTTTTTGGTAGTCACCATATTGTTGCTTAAAAATTTGGGCAATATGTATCTGTGGACCGATGAGGCGAACAGCGCCATGGTGGCTAAAAATATTCTTAAATTTGGTTATCCTTCAAATTTTGACGGCCGCAATATAGTCCAACACTACTGGGACTATGATGGTGAGTTAAAGCTGTCTCCCTTCTATCGCACCACCACCTGGCTGCATTTATATGTGGCCGCCCTTTCGTTCAAACTCCTGGGAACAAATACCTTTGCCGCTCGCTTTCTCTTCGCCCTGATAGGGCTTTTGGTAATTATTACCCTGTTTATGTTTTTAAGAAAATACAAGCCCGATAAATTCATTATTAATACCAGTGTACTGTTGTTAACCTTCAATGTGTTCTTCCTTATACATATGCGGCAGTGCCGCTATTATAGTATGGCCACACTTTTCACCCTACTGGGGGCTTGGGGTTATTTAGACTTTTACCAAAATGGGCGCAAAACCAAGTTTATCATTTATTCCCTGTTGTTATTTTTATCCATGCACTCCGCCTTTCCAATTCTTATGTTGGCGGTAGCCATTCACGCCTTACTCTTTTTTAAGCAAGAGAGAATTAAGGGGCTGCTTGTCTCGTGGAGCTGGATGAGTCTGGTAGTAGTGCCGGTTGTTGTCCTGCTCAGGCTTTGGGAGCGCCCCATTGATTTGATGGGAATAGAACATCGCTTTAAAGGACTGGCGCATCTTCGCCTACTCAGCTATTTAGTGTATTATAATGATTATTTAATTCCCTTTGTGCTTGTGGCTATATATTTAATCTGGAAATTAAAACGCAGGGAATTAACTATTGAGAGCTTCAAAAACAACCAACTATTAACCTTCAGTGCAATTTTGTTGGTAGTGGCGCCAGTATTTCTGGCTATCGTCGCTCCGCATAATTTCCGCTTTATTGTGCCTTATATTCCCTTTAGCATCATAATCCTGAGCCATATACTATATTTTTTCAAACAGCGCACCAACAATTATTTAGTCGGCAGCCTGCTGCTGCTACTGATATGCACCAACTTTATCCACCAGGCGCCCTACTATATTAGCTATATTACCAGACGCGCTCCGGTAAAGAATATGCTGGCCGATATAGATAAAGATTTAAGCGGTGGAGAAATTGCCGGTTTTCCCATGATCAGGCTTAGTTGGCTTAATTATAAAATGAAGCATTACTTAAACCCAACCTCCTGGCTTTACCATTACCTTTACGAAATCACCCATGATTACGATGGACCCAATGAGGGAATATCCAGATACATCAATCAACATGCGGGTAAGGATGATATAGTAAAAACCACCTATGGAGATTTTATCTATCAATTTTACACAGACCGCATTATTATCCCCCGTGGACTGTTCGAGAATGAAATAATGCCGGACTGGTGGGTATTCAGGCACTCTTGGTGGCATCACGGGCTAACGATTAAATATAAAGATGTATTAGACCGTGATTATGAAAAAATAGCGCTTGACTACCCGGAACTTCGCTGGGGCAACTTACCTGAACCGGATTATCACAAATTCAAAACGGTCGAAGATGCCCCCCGGGTGGTTATCTATCGACGAAAAACACCGAAAACGCCTGAAGAAATTGCCCGAAATAAAGAAATTATCCGGCAAATATGGCCATGGGATTAACCCCATCACCATCTCAAATACTATTTGTTTATGCAACTTCAGGCGGCGCTTTATATCATCTGGGCGCCAGTTATATTCAAGCTCACCTGAAACGCCACAGTATAGACAGTCGACAGTTCATTCAACCAGCCGATATCAACCTCAAAGAATGGGTACAGCAAGTCCTGGCGGTTGGCTCGAGGATTATCGGCTTTACCTGTTACGATGATAACTACTACATCTCCAAGCTGCTGGCCCAACAGCTAAAACATCTCCACCCAGAACTGATTATTATCTTTGGCGGCCCCACAGCCAGTTTTTTGGATCGGCTGATCATGCGGGATTCTCCAGCCATTGATATATGTGTGCGCGGGGAGGGAGAGCATACCGTTTTAGAATTATTAAAACAACTGCCAAACCAAAACAAGCTTGAGAATATCCCCGGAATTACCTTCCGCCGGGGTGACCGGTTAATTAGAACACCTCTGGCCGTACCCGATTCCGGCTCAAATCCGGCAGCAGCGCTGGACATTTTCCCCTCGCCTTTTTTAGAAGGCATAATCCCACCCCAATTTATTACCAGTGTGGGCTTAAGCGCCTCACGCGGTTGTCCCTATAACTGCATATATTGTAACTTCAGCTCAATTTCAGGCAAAAGCATCCGCTACCATTCAGCGGCAAGAATCATGGCTGAGCTAAAACACATAGAAACTGTACTTAAAAACAGACTAGCCGAGGGGCAAAAGGCGCGCTTGGCAATAAACGACGATATATTCACTCTGGATATAGAACGGGCCAAGCATATCTGCCGCTTGATCATCGAGCAGCGGTTTGAACACTTGGAACTGTTTGCGGAAACCAGAGCGGATAAGGTAGATGAGGAGTTGTTGCAACTCTTATATGCAGCGGGGGTCAGGGAAATAAATTTTGGTTTAGAGAGCGCTGTGCCGCGGGTACTGCATGCGGTAAAAAAGGTCAGCAGAGGCGCTCTACATGAGCATGATTTTGAGTTAGAGAAAAAATTTATCGCCCAGCTTAAGCAGCGCGTACAGCAAGCCCAACAGATCGGGCTTAATCCTACCGTAAGTATTATCAGCGGTCTCCCCACTGAAACCCTGGCGGATGCAGAATATACTATACAGTGGGTGAAAAAACTTAACGTATGTAATTACTTCCATAACACATTAAGTATTTATGCCGGCACCGAACTGTTTCGCACCCACCCCCGCTATGGGCTGCGGCTGAGCAAGTCGGCCACTACGCTGCCCTTCTACCATCAAATGGCCTATGACCTTAATCGTGTGCCAGTGATTGATGAACGCCATACCTGCTTTAAATATGGCATGCTGACAGAGGAATCCCGAACCCGGCATGTTTTGCGACTATGGGGAGTGGAATCTGATCATGCGTCTTTGTTAACGGATATACTAATAACCGGATACTCGGCGCTGGAAGATGAGCTTATTGACTGGCTGACCCGCAATACCCATTTATCCACCCAGGTATGTGTCTTGCGTAAACCGGATGAAAGCTTCGCTTATCACCGGAGCATAAACCAAATGGTGGCTCGCCAGGCGTTAATTCCGCAGATGAATCACTTGGCTTATCTGCCGACACCCCAGTCGACTGACATAAAACGATATGTGTGGGCCTCGGGACTAAGCCCAGATGGATTTTATCCGCCTCATATGCATGATTTTTACCTTACCCCGTTGAGAGATTTTGAGCGGCTACAGGATGTTTTGCCAAAATTAGTTTCAGCCAAAAGCATATGCCTGTTCTCACTGGAAAATGTACAGGATATTTCCGTATTCGAACAATTAATTGAAAACCTGCAAGCCGGGCTAAGCGGCATCCCGCCGTTATTTGTGGATTATCGCTGTGGAATTATGGATGAGTGCCGCTGGTCAGCTAATGCGTGTCCGGCTGCCGGGCTATCAAGACTTAACCTAAACGAACGCGGGATAAGCCCCTGTATTAACGGCCGGGTTATGGGACAGCTTGCCGATGAACCCGCACTGATTAATGATAGATTGCGGGCTTTAAAGAAAAAAACTGAACAGGAGCGGGGTTGCCAGCATTGTGCGGTACAAGCTGAATGCTCCCGCTGCCTGTTCCCCTACCCATTAGCTGATACCGACTATTGCCATTTCAGGAGAAAACATCCCAGGTTGGGAGAAGTGATGTCCCTTGTGTCATATCTGCGCAAGATATTTCTGTATCGACAGCTGTCTCCTGGTGTCTTCGCCGATTTATTCCCCCAGCTTAAAGTTCAACATATCAGCGAAATAGAGCGCTTTATAAGCGCCTATAATCTGTACCGCCAGGCAAAACAGGTGAATTTATAGTTTTCCCTGGCGGTCATAAAATAGCCGACTTGTTTCGTGGGGATTTTTTTAGTAATATGAGGTATATATAAGTCTATGAATAAGGAGGTTTTACAAGAAAAATGGATAAAATTATTTACGTGATCGGACATAAAAACCCTGATACGGATTCGGTGTGCGCCGCTATAAGTTATGCTCGATTTAAAAAAGCAAAAGGGGAAAACAATATCGTGGCGGCCAAAGCCGGCAACATAAATCCACAGACAGAATTTGCGTTAAACTTTTTAGGTGTCCAGCCGCCGCTTTCCCTGGTGGATGTAGTTCCCAGAGTATTTCAGGCGATGGTTAAGAATGTAGTTTCCAGACATAAGGAAACATCGCTGAAGGAAATACTCCAGTTAATGGAGGAGGAAAATATCCGGCTTATTCCGGTGGTGGATGAACATGAGAGTTATTGTGGGATGGTAAGCCTTTTTGATGTAGCCCATGAATTCCGTAAGGAGGCCAACCCTGAGAATTGCCGCGAGATTTTCACCTCTATAAAGCATATACATGAATCGCTGGGCGGTGAACTGTTATGTGCTTACAACGAGGTGCAAGCCTTTCAGGGAGAGTACCTGGTCGGCGCCATGCGAGAGGAGTCTTTCAAAAATGTACTGACGACAGTTGACCCCCAAAAATGTATAATAATCACTGGGGATAGGCTGAATATACAAAAAGCGGCGATTTTGCAAAAGGTAAAAGCGCTTATCGTAACCGGAGGGTTTTCGGTTAGTGAAGAAATCCTTGATATGGCACGCCAACATAGGGTCAATCTGTTGATTTCCCCTTATGATACCTCAACCACGGTAGGTTTGATCAGGCTGAGCACTCCGGTTTATCGTGTAGCACAAAATCATGATGGCCATCTTCATGTAGATGAGTACTTAGATGAGGCGCGCTTAAAAATTCTAAACTCCTATAATCGGGGCATGGTGGTTTT
>JAJRUU010000250.1 GCA_024277605.1 bacterium | reverse complement strand
CACTAACCGGAAGGCAATGCTATTATTTTTTACATCCTCAAATCATTCCCATCGCTTCTACTACGATCATCCCACCCCATTTTATCCACAGATTCTGTGGAGGAGGCAAAAAAAGGAGTTAGCCGAATTAACTATCTCCTTGAATATTATGGAGCCGACGGGGGGACTTGAACCCCCGGCCTACTGATTACGAATCAGTTGCTCTACCACTGAGCTACGTCGGCTTATTAATTAAAATACAATCAGTTAGTAGGCACTTTTCGGTTCTTACCAATTGCAGTCAGCATTCTCATGACCAACCTCAGCCCTTCGGGACTCAGATGAGCATAGCGCTACGGCATCTTCACATCCTCATGCCCCGCCAAAGCTGTTACGGCGTAAAAATCAACCTGGTACGAAACACATTTCTATTTGACGAGTTTAAGTGTTGTCATTCTGAGATCGAAGTTTGAATTTTATTGCAGTTATGTCTTATGCCAGCCCAGCAGACCTCACCCCATTTAAATTTTTAACTCTCTCCTTTTGTAGGGCTGAAAGCGGCTGATTGAGCACTATCGAAAATTATACGACATTTTTGTTGATAACTCCAATGATTATTTTTCTTGTTTAACCCGAATAATTCGGGCCTTATTAACAGCAAAACCACATCTTGCTGATAATATTAACTTTGCCAGCTTCCACACAATAATTTTCAGGCAAGCAAAGTTATCATGGACGTTGACTTTAGACTCTTTTTGATAATAAGTCCAGGCCATGCCTGGTCTGGCAAATCGTATATAAACTTATGAATAGATTGGGTTAAAGATACTCACGCTCGGCTAAACTTTTTTGCCGAAAAAGTAGAATTTACGCCCCACAATCTCCAGCAAAAGCAAAAACAAAGCAATCAAAAAACAGGCTGTATCCAGACTAACATATTTATATTCTTTGGCTTTCGACCGGACAAATGGATTATCGTCTAATCCTAATATCCGCCCTCTGGTCACCGAAGCTATCCGAACCAGCAGCGGTTGATTTATGTAAATATCCATGGCCTCCGGCAAGTAGGGCACCACAAATCCGGCACTCGCCGAGCGCACTGCTTTTTCAGCTTCCATTTGAATGACCTTCACCATATAATTCCCTTTGCCCTGGATTGGCGTATGGGCTTGATATAGACCCGGTTTAACCTGGGTAAGCTTAAGCTGTTTAACACTTAAATCAGGGCCGATAACCCTGGCTTGCAGGTTAAGCCCATTCTTAAACCGGCCCTGTTGATCTACCACATCCACCCATAAGCGGGCAGTATTCCCTAATAGCTCAAAATTGGGAGTTAATTCAGCTGACAAGGGTATAGTCTGAGCGGCCCAATTCAAAATCCGATGCCAAAAGCTGGTGGAGTTGGGCCAAGTGAGCCAATCCCTGCTCCACTCCCCTGAGTCAGAGGTATAGGCCACGGCTTTTCCCAGCCCATAATTCCATAGTGACAATATTGGTTCTCCGGTCGCACTTTCTATCAACTGCTGAGATCCCTTTTTGGGCATAGTAGCCACATAACCATATAATATGGGCAATGTATTTCCTATGCCTGCCAATAATTCATGATCGCCCTTTATTTGCGGCTGTGTGGAGCCTTCCCGCAACAGCGATTGAGTGGCGATTTGTAAATCCTTAAAGAATATGTGCTGTAGTTTATAGTAATCATTGGTCAAAAAGAGCCTGCCTTGTCCGTGCTGCGATATAAAGCTCAATAGTTCACGATCACAATCCGGGCCAACCCCAACCACGCTCACCGTAATTCCATCAAGCGCAATCTTACCCAGGAGGGCGTTGAAATCGGCTTCCTTTGACTTACCGTCCGAGAGCAGGAGAATATGTTTTATATCGACATCAGCCTGTTTCAGCCAGCTACTCGCCAATTCCAGCCCTGGATAAATATCGGTTTTACCGCCTGCTTCGATTAGCTTTATCTTTTCGATTACTTGAGATTTATTAGCCGCACTAGTAAGCGGCACCGCTGCTTCCGCCCTGGTATCAAAAGCTACCACTCCAACCAAATCCTGTTTCTGGAACCAATCCAAACTGGCAGTTGCTGCAGCTACAGCCATTTCCAGTTTAGTACGCGCTCCCACCATGCCGTTCATGCTTTTTGACTTATCCAGTACCAGCACTACCCCTAAGCTTTTCTGGCGATCCCGCTCCTTTACCTGCATTTCAAGCGGCAGCACTTCTGCAAGCGGAGTATCTGAGTACCCACCGGCCCCAAAACTACTATCCCCTCCAATTACCACCAGCCCATTTCCTAAATCGTGCACCCAATCTTTTAACATTTGCTGTTGCGCCGGTTTCAGGTCAAAGGCAGAAACATTATCCATTATGATAGCGCCATAATTCTGGTATCGTAACGGGATTGACTCTAAGTCCGCTGCTAGGATAACATCCAGCGGCAATTGCTGCTTAAGCTGCATGAACAGGGGGCTGGGTGAGCCTGGTGAATTGCTGACATACAGCAATCGTGGATGCTTGTACACCTTCACCCAGCAGGCCCCGTAATTATTTTCCGGTTGGCTGTCAGCGGGAGCTGAAATCCTGGCTGAAATTAAATAATCCCCCGGCTTACCAATACTCAAAGGATACCTTATCAGTTGCCCTCCCCTACCCTTTAGCTGTACTTTAATCTCCTGCACCTCTTCGCCATCCAAAAACAAACGCAAATCTGCCTCCGCGATGAGATTGCCGGCCAGTCTTATCTCTACATCGACTCCCTGTCCTGGTTTAACTTCGGTTTGTGCATACACCCCCTCTATCCACACATCCGCCTTATCATGCCTGCCGCCCAGTGGCAAGACATCAACCTTGATATTACCGGCCCGGGCCTGCATCAGCTGCGGTAACATGTCAGCGGCATTATGATTCCCATCGGAAATCAACACCAGCTTCTGCTGATAACCGGGAGGGAATAAACCAGCGGCCAATGCCAAAGCAGATCCGATATCGGTAGCCCATTTTTCATCCTGAGTTTGAAATCCGGCTAACAGCTTCCTTAATTTATCACTATATTGTGCCCAATTATGTTCCTGGGGCGCTGCTATAGCGCGAGCCTCGGAACCGAAGACTACTAAACCCGCCAAATCACCCGCTTCCCGCTCATCTAATTTATCTTCCATCCACTTCAGGGCCTGGCTTATGTCCTGCTTGGGCATACTGGGAGAGATATCCAGGGCGAAGATGACGCACAAACGCTCGAGCTGATTTATCACCCGCGGATCAGCTAACCCCAGCACAATCGCTATCACCATCAGGCATCTGATGAGCATTTGCCACCAGCTTCTTTTGGATGCAAAGGGATAACGGCTTCGTTTATATACTATATAGAGATAGGGTAAGACCAAGAGGAGCAGCAGAAAATAGGGTCGTGTAATATCAATAGAGAGCATCGACCTTCTCCCGGTGGTACCACCACTCAAAAACAACCAGTCCCAATGCCAGAGCCGCCCATATATGCCAAAATTTTATATAGCCGCCCCAAACCCGCCAGGTCTTAGCCAAAATAACACGGGATGCTGCTGCCTTATATGGCATAATGTGAGATTCCGCTTCAGCTTGGCTCACCACAAAGGTGGAACTAAAACCATCTAAAATAAATTTATATTTGCCCGCCCATAGGGGGCGATAATTGTTTTCCTCGCCCTTATAAAGTTTGATAGGAATTTTATCGCCGAGCGGGGTGATGATATGGCCGGTTCTATCCTGCTTTAACTGCTCGGGAAGCACAGGGATTATATAGGGTTGGCCTACCTCCAGTTTAACCAGATCCCTGGGGGTAATTTGAGAGGAAAAGAAATCAAGCACATTAAATAAAAACATGGGGAATGCCGGTCTCAGATAAAAATCGGAATCTTCCAGGGCAAATCCCAATCTAAACAAATCAAAGCGCTGCCAGGCATCATACACCAATAAGGGCGTCTCCCCTGCCTGTAATAACACCTGGCTCTGAGGATCCAGCTTGAGCGAATTAGCCCGTTTGACCCGCACACGCGATAACTCCAGATACTTCATGATCGGATGGTTTTGATTCCAACTTACATGAGTGTTTACAGGAACGGATGGCCCTTCTTCAGGATCTATAACCAGATTATGCCAACTCAAAAAAGCTTGAGGACTGAATCCATAAAATACTCCCACATCAAAACGGGTATACGGCCTAATTTCGATTAATTGCTGGTATTCATTTTTACTCATCGGGATAATTCGCACCCGATCCAGTATTCCCAGCGCCCGCAGCAAGTGTTTATTTTTAACATTCACCATCAGAAGCTTAATATCCCGCCGGGGACGAAGTATGGTATAGGCCTGATTATCTACTTCAAGCGCATCATCAACCACCATCCGGCTGCGGATGGTTCCACCCGTACCCCCATCTCCAGCAACGATGATAGTGGTTTGCTCACCAGCGGGCAGCTCTACCTCTTTAGTGTCCAGCATTACATCTTCAAAACTGGTTTCTATCGTAACCCGCCTGCTTCGCACGCCATAATTTCTGGCCCGGATCATTATCTGGTACCGCTGGCGTGCCAGAGGGTTTCGCCTGGCCTCCAGCCCCACTATCGCAAGATTGTCAGTCTCCTCCCCAATCTTAATCAGAAACAGATTCTCATAATCCTCCAGCAGTTGGCCCATATCAAAACCCGCCGCATCACTAATAATATAAATTTGCGGCGGCTTCTGCGAACGGGCCACCAAATAAGGAATCAGGTGCGGGAAATCATCGCTCCCATCAGTCGCTGGTATGTTATTTATATATCTTGCTAATTGTGCCCGATTATCGGTAAAAAGCGGTGCATTTTCATCCCCCCTCACAGTACTTACCAGCATTATCTGCCGATTTCCCAAATCATCGATCAGCTTTAAAGCCTGCGCCTTGGCCTGCTCGAGCCTGGTCGTTTCTCCTTCTCTTGTGGACATGCCGGCGGAATTATCCACCACTAAAACCACTGGCTGCTCTAAATCCAACTCCCCGACAAAACGGGGTTTGGCTAATGCCAGTATCAAGGCAGTTGTAATTAACACCTGAAGCAAGAGTACCAAATTACGTAACAACTGCTGCCACACCGTTTTGGTACTGCTCTGCTGGGCTACCTTAACCCATAAAAAATAAGCCGGGGTGTAGTAATGCTCTACCTTCTTGGTCTTTATGAAATAAAAGATTATAAGCAGCGGGATAAGCAGGAATAAGTATAAAGCCTGGGGGTATTGAAATGTCATGAATAGATTCTGGCCGGATTAACCCGAAAAATTCGGGTCTTATTTATGGCAACACTACAGCTAACTGAAAACCTTAAATTTATCAGCTTCCTATCAAGTGCTTTTGGGCAAACAATACTTTAATGGACGTTGGATTTAAGCTCAGATCCAATAAGGGGTCTGGCAAATCTTGTATAAGTTTATGAATAAGTCAAATTAAGGAGAAGCAGGGCGCTGTATAACCCGCTGTTTTTTTGTATATCGATATTCAATACGTTATATCCCATATGCTTTAGCTACCCCTGATTCTCATATACCTCAAAACCATCTCATCAAAAGGAATCTCGGTCAGCGCCTGCACATAGGCAATATTATAAGTTTGACAAAAACCAGCCAGCTGCCGGCTGTGTTCAGCTATCAACTTATGGTAACTTTTCAGAATGCTTCGATTGACATTCAAGGTGAGCTGTTCCATGCCCTCTGTATTGTTAATCACAAGCGGGCCTAAAACTTGGGGAACATATTCCTCAGGGGTAAGCAACCGGATCAGGCTCACCTCGAACTTTTTCTCCAACAGATACTTTATTCCCAGTTCATACCCCTTTTCATCCCAAAAATCGGAGATGATAATGGCTATACCCGGTCTGTTTTTGGACATTGCAAACATCTCCAGGCTGCGGTTTATATTAGTTTGACCACCGGCAACCACATGGCATAAAAAGTCAAATATATATTTAAGCTGCGCCTTGCCCTGGTAAGGCGATGCCCGTTGTTCCAGGCCTGAGGCAAAGGTGCTGATGCCTACCTGCTCCATATTGGAAATCCCGATATAACTTAAGGCAGCCGCTACTTTTAGACCATAATTTAATTTGGTGGGCAGCCCAAAATCCATGGAACGGCTCGTATCTATCAATATATAGACATAAATATTAGTCTCATCCTGAAACAACTTTAAAAATAACTTATCCAGGCGGGCATACATATTCCAATCAATATAACGAATATCATCTCCCTGTTGATAGCGGCGATAATCGGCAAATTCCACGCTACTCCCCTTTTTTTTGCTCAGAATACTCCCCTTGGTCCCCCCATAAAATACCTTTTTAGAAATAAGGGCCAACTGCTCCAGGGTACCGATAAACTCATCATTCAACCATTTCTTCATTTACTAAAATCCTACTTATGACCCGAAAAATTCGGGTCTTGTTATGCGCAAATCGATAATTAGTTGAAATTATAGGTTTGTCAGTCTCCTATTCCTATCCCCTTGGGCAAACAAAGTTCTATTGGACGTTGGCTTATAAACCTTATCTCACGGGGGGTCTGGCAAACCCAGCCTAAATTTATGAATAGATCAGGATGAGTACCTTGAAAAAGGGGACCTGTCCCCTTATGAGTTATAAGGGTTAAAAAATCTTCTTCATTACCTCTCCGATGATACTATCGGTAGTAATATGTTCTGCTTCACCGGAAAAATTAAGTAAAATTCGATGCCTCAGGGCCGGATACACCATTGCGGTAATATCCGCCAGGGAAACATTATAGCGCCCGTTAATCAGCGCCTGAATCTTAGCCGCCTTGATCAATGTTTGAGCTCCTCTGGGACTGGCCCCAAAGCGAACATATTTCTTCACCAATGGACTATCGCTGTCCGTACTCGGATGAGTGGCCATTACCAGGCGAATAATATAGGTTTTTAAATCATCGGAAATCATTATCTGGCGCGGCAATTCTTTCAACCAGTCTATATCCTCACGGTTCAACACCTGCGGCACCGAAAAGCTTCCCGTCTCGGTTAAATCCAGGATACGCTTCATATCACTAGAAGTAGGATAATTAACCGTTAGCTTAAAAAAGAAGCGGTCAAGCTGGGCTTCAGGCAGTGGGTAGGTGCCCTCCATCTCAATTGGATTCTGCGTAGCCAACACAAAAAATGGCTCTTCCAGTGAATAGTGTACCCCGCCAATAGTAATATGGTGCTCCTGCATAGCTTCTAACAAGGCTGACTGAGTTTTAGGGGTGGCCCGGTTAATCTCATCGGCTAAGATATAATTGGCGAATATCGGCCCGTGTTGGAAGGAAAAATGCCGCTTACCATGTTCATCCTCAATCAGGATATTGGTACCCAGAATATCGGGCGGCATAATATCCGGGGTTAACTGGATGCGGGAAAACTTAAGATCCATAGCATCGCTTAAGGTCTTGACTAACAGCGTCTTACCCAACCCAGGAACCCCCTCCAACAGCACATGCCCACCGGCCAGGAAGGAAATTATGGTATCCTTGACTATATCTTCATTACCGATAAACACCTTCATAACCGTGTCCCTTAACAGGCTATACTTCTCTTTGAATTTATGAAATTTAGCGACTAATTCTTCTGACATAATCTCCTCGTTTTCTGTGGTCTATGATACAGGCTGCCCTGAATGGATAACAAATCCGACCCCATCGGGCTAGTTACGCAGCGCATCAAAGTAGTCTTGTACATGCTTTCGATAATAGAGCGGGATATGCTGATCGGCCAATACCGCATACACCTGCCGCTGGTATTTTTGCGGCAGATAGGCATATTTTTCATGCAGCTTTAAGCCCTCAGCATTAGCTTGTACAGAAGCCCGATATGCCTCCCCCGCAGACCAGTCGACCGGCTTTGTTTGATATTTATCTCCATTTGACTTATTATAACCGCTCCTCCCGGCAGCGGCAGTATCTTCTAATCCAGCCGCCGGAAGTTTCGCTTCAGGTTGACCAAAATCAGCCTTAGCGCCTGCCACTTTAGTACCGCTCTTAGCCGGTCTGTTTCCCGGCCCGGGCATTTTGAGCTGGATCAAACGATCCAGCAGCCCTGCCAATTCGCGCAGCGCCTGGTTTTGAATCTGCTCTGGTGATAAGCCAAGTTTGTTGAGCTTTTGTAGCATCTTTGCCAAGCGTTCTGATTTTATCTTAAGCTCTATTAAGGCCGGCTTATGTTCAGCATCCTGAATCACTTCAGGCAGTCCGACCTCATCGGCAATAGACTGCTCCAACTCCTTTTTTAATTCCTGCAATTGAGGCATAACCTGCGGCTTAGTCTCTGGATAATCAAGCTCCCGGGCTAATTGCTGTAAGCGTTCCGCCGTCTTGGTAACCTTGGGAAGTTCAGCTCCGGGAGCTATTTTGTTAAGCTCTTTTCTGAATACTTCCACCTGATCCGCCACCAGCTGCAGCTGCTCATCCCCGATTGATTGAACAATCTCCTGAGATGGAGCTAAACGCAGGGGATTATGATAAAAATACCCGGTGCCGCCTGCCAAAACCAGCGCTACGATTGCATAGCGGGGAGAAATTTTAAAGTTAAACAGCAATGCGGGATTTACCTTGGCTAAGTCACGGGAGACTTGTTCCAATAACAGCGGCAGTGCGGGCTGCTTACTATTACGGTACTGCCAGGCGGTAATCAGCTCATTCTGCAATCCACACCGTTGATCGGTCCATGTAGCTATTTGAGATAAGGAAGGACGCTTAATTATCCGGTAAGCGGAATAGGTCAAGGGAACGGCTAAGCCCCATAACGCCGAGGACCATACAGCCTGCCCCAAAGCCAACTGAAATATATAGCTTAACCAGGCAAGCAAGCTACACATCAGCAAACAGTGCCACAGCAGTACCACATAAAACCGCCATCTTAAACGCTGCAGCTTGCGGTTGATAGCATGAAGATGATTATTGGGCATACAATATTATATGTAGAGGTGAACCGACTCATTCTTTTAAAAAGTCTACTATAAATCCAAAAAGTTGTAAACCCGAAAAATTCGGGCAGGCACAGCCTGTTTCTTCAGGACGTTGGCTCATAAGCCTTATCCCGCAAGGGGTGTCTGGCAAACCCAGTCTGAATTTATGAATAGATCGGGTTAAGTGGTTTATCCAGCGTTATTTGACTTATGGGCAACCAAAAACACGTAATAAACAAATAAACACCATTCTTTTATATAATTGCAAACAATTTTTTTTACTGTTAGACTGTAATCCTTCAGTGAAGAGGGGGTGGTAAGAATGCTGCGGTTTTACGCTCCGGCATCAGTCACCGAACCGAAGCTTACCTTTCGGGCGATTACCGCGGGGCGAAAGGTCGCGTTGTTGTCGGCAGGTACCTGCCGGTTTGTGGCCCAGTGATAGAGACGAGCTTGTTTTTCCCGGAAGATGTCCTGGATGTGCCGTATGCCTAAGTGCTGGGCTGGACTCTGCATTACAGCTACGATCTCCGATTTTAGACCTGTAGCTTTTTCCAAAAACTCTGCATCCGTAATGTCCTGGGAACGCAGCCCCATGGCTAACGACAACAAGGGAGTAGCCGTAGCCACAAAGAGGGGCACCTCTGAATCATCAGGGAAATCTTTTTCAAGGTACCCTTAAGACGTGATTATAATAAAAAAACCATTTTATAGGAGTTCACTAAATGAGCAATAACAACACTGATTCAATGCCGGAATTGGAACTACCGGCCATTAACCGCTATGCCTTGGTGGTAAAACCATCAGAGGTTTATTTAAAATGGGCCCACAAATATTTTCAGGATGGACAAGACATAACACTTGAGGAGTTGCAAAGCGATTCCACCGTGTATCTTATCCCTGAGATGGAAACAGGTCTGGATACTTGGCTTATGCAGAATTACGAGATGATATTTGAATATGAAATGGACAGTTGGTGCCAGGACAGAAAATCATGGCCGGAAAACCCCTCTTATGAAGAGTTTGTGGAATTCTTCCAGATTAGCCTGCATTCGATAGTAGTTGATTTGGTGGAAGACTAAATGCAGATATGGGTTGATGCGGATGCATGCCCCAGGGTTATCAAAGAAATGCTGTTTCGCGCCGCTGAGAGAGTAAAAGTGTCCGTGACCTTACTCGCAAATAACGCTCTTAGAACTCCTGAATCGCCTTACATTAAGTCTATCCAGGTAGCTGACGGTTTAGATGTGGCGGATAAGGAAATAGTACAGAAGCTACGGCCCGGCGACCTGGTAGTTACCGCGGATATTCCACTTGCCGCTGAGGTTATTAAAAAAGGCGGCTATGCGCTAAACCCCAGAGGAGAGTTTTATACGAAAGACAATGTCCAGGAATATTTATCCATACGTAATTTTATGCAGGAACTCCGAAGCAGCGGAGAAGTAACCGGCGGCCCACCGACCTTCAGTATGAAGGATCGCCAAGCCTTTGCAAACCAGCTTGACCGTTTTTTAGCACAACAGTCTGCCGCTTTAATCTAATCTATTCATAAGGTTACCAGATTCGCCAGACCCTTAGCTTATGCTCAGGGTGACACCTTGCGACAATTTAAGCTTGACACGATACAAGTTCTTATTTTCAAATTCCAGATAATAGGGTAGCCTTTTTTATTTAATTCGTTTAAACTATGACGGTCTCGTGAAAAGTCGTCATTCCCGCGAAAGCGGGAATCCATCCTGATTTTAACTATCGGGAAATACTGGATTCCCGTTTACACGGGAATGACAATAATCTGTGTTTTCTGACTTTTTACGAGACCATCAACTATACTAACTCAAGAAGTGGTATAATTATTGGTGAGGGCAAAAGTGAATTGGTTAACCTTAATCGGATTATTAGCGGCAACATGTACAACTATCTCATTTTTGCCACAAGCAATTAAAATAATAAAGACTAAGCATACAAAAGATTTATCCTTGGGAATGTATTTAATATTAACAATTGGAGTGTTTTTATGGTCTGTATATGGTATTCTTATTGATGATCTCCCCCTTGTCATTGCAAATACAACAACTTTTTTACTTACCGCTACTATCTTGATTCTTAAAATTAAACACAAATGACAGCTTACAAGAAATGTTATAGAGGTCGATTGGCTACCGATTTCACATGATAATACTCAGCAATAAAACAAATATTGATATTCCCTGAAAAAGGGGCCATCGAAACATGTCCTGGCGCCGTGGACAGACTTTCGATCTTAAAAACAACCCTGGCGTTAGAAAGAGAGAGAAGCAATGAACATCTATGTTGGCAATCTTGGCTATGAAGTGACTGAAGACGAGCTCAAAACCGCCTTCCAGGCTTATGGGGAAGTTGAAACCGCAAGGATTATTACGGATCGTGATACCGGTCGTTCCAAAGGTTTCGGCTTCGTAGAAATGCCTGAAAAGGAAGAGGCATTGAAAGCCATTGAAGGGCTTAACGAAACTGCACTTGGCGAAAGGACGATTAGCGTCAATGAGGCACGTCCAAAACCAAAAAGTGACAGTCGTGGTGGGCGCAGCGGTGGAGGTGGATTCGGCGGTGGCCGTGGTGGTGGCGCTGGTGGTGGGCGTAGCCGCTACTGATTAACAGAAAAAGCAGTAAATTCTGTTTTAGATGCTATTAACCTGATCTATTCATAAACTCAGACTAGGAGTCTGTCGGACTTTAGCAGCAGAATATGGTATAATGGTCGGAAATAAATCTTTGCCATGAAGGGGCCAAAAGATGAGTGTTAAATTTATACTGACCGACCGGGAGACGCCTTAT
>JAJRUU010000030.1 GCA_024277605.1 bacterium | reverse complement strand
CAATTTTGCAAATTTTGAGCATCTCTTTATTCGAGAGACCTCATATTTATCAGCTACTTACGCAATGTGATTACCAAAAAACTGAAACATCTGGTTGTATCCAGTTGAATTTATTCGATTATTAACCGGACAGTAGTGATTCTTACATGTAAAGAGTCCCGTTGTTTATATTTTATTCCCAATTAATGTTTTTTGAGCTTTTGTCCCGAAAAATTCGGGCAGGCACAGCCTGTTTCTTCAGGACGTTGGCTCATAAGCCTTATCTCGCAAGGGATGTCTTGCAAACCCAGTCTGAATTTATGAATAGATCGGGTTGTAGATATCAGGTAGATCGATAAATGGCTAAACCCAAGAGCGTATATAGCTGCCAGTCCTGTGGTTATCAAACCGGCAAATGGTTGGGGCGCTGTCCGGCCTGCGGTGAGTGGAATACCCTGGTAGAGGAAATCGTCTCCACTAAAACGGCTGGAAAAGCCGCCGCTATAACCGGTTCACCCCAGCTTTTAAGTGATGTGTCCTATGACCCTGCCTACCGTTTTTCTACCAATGTCGGCGAATTTGATCGGGTATTGGGGGGGGGGTGGTGCCCGGTTCGGTAATCCTGGTGGGTGGTGATCCCGGAATCGGGAAATCCACTCTGCTGCTTCAAGCCTCAACCGGAATGGCTAAGCATAACGGCCCTTTGCTGTATGTTTCAGGTGAAGAATCAGCCTCGCAGATAAAGCTGTGCGCCCAGCGCTTAAAAATAGCTTCAGATAAAATCTATGTGGTTAGTGAAACCTGTCTGGAAGCCATAAAGCAGCATATTTCAGACATCAAACCCCAGGTGCTCATTTTAGACTCTATTCAAACATCGTACACCAATCAGTGGGATTCCGCACCGGGCAGTATTGCCCAGGTACGCCAGGTAACCGCCGAGCTGGTGCGACTCTCCAAATCCCAGAACATCGCCAGTTTCATAATCGGGCATGTTACCAAAGAAGGGGCCATAGCCGGACCGCGCACCATGGAGCATCTGGTGGATACTGTGTTATATCTGGAGGGTGAACGCTACCATACATACCGTATTTTAAGGGCTGCCAAGAATCGCTTCGGGCCCACATGCGAAATCGGCGTGTTTGAAATGCAGGGGGGGGGGCTGGTGGAGATTACCAATCCTTCGGAGCTGTTTTTGTCTCAGCGCTCAAGCGGAGTGCCGGGCTCGGTGGTGGTAGCTTCAGTTGAAGGCACCCGGCCTATCTTAGTTGAAATACAGGCGCTGGTTTCCGGCAGCGGTGGTGGCATCCCGCGGCGTAATGCCACCGGGGTGGAACTGAATCGTTTGCTGTTACTTTTAGCGGTGATTGAAAATCGGCTGGGAATCCATGTTCAGGATCAAGATGTACATGTTAATGTGGCCGGTGGTTTGAAGATCGATGAGCCGGCGGCGGACTTGGGTATCCTGTTGGCGCTTATTTCCAGCTTTCGCCGGAAAACCATAAATGACGATTTGGTGATTGTGGGAGAAGTGGGATTAGGCGGTGAAATACGGGGTGTAACTCAAGCAGAGATACGATTGCGGGAAGCAGCCAATCTTGGTTTTTCTCAGTGCCTGCTTCCCCAGAGAAATTTGGACAAATTAACCATTAAGCTGAAGCTGGATCTGATCGGCGTAAAACTGGCAGCGGAAGCGCTGGACGTGGTGTTTACGTAAGGTTATGTAAGGCACAATTCATAGAGCGAGTACGTTAAATGTATATTCTCGGTATAGAAACCTCATGTGATGAAACTGCGGCTGCGGTAGTGCGGGATGGTACGCATATTTTATCTAATGTGGTATCCTCCCAGATAAAGTACCATCGCAAGTATGGAGGGGTGGTGCCGGAAATTGCCGCACGTAAGCATGTGGAAAACATATGTTGGGTAATCGAGCAGGCGCTTACCGAGGCAGGCATAGGGTTAAGCCGGCTGCAAGCGGTGGCGGTTACCGCCTGGCCCGGCCTGGTGGGTGCACTACTTGTCGGTATATCGACAGCTAAGGGATTGGCGTACTCTCAGGGTATCCCATTAATCCCCTGTCACCACCTGGAAGGGCACATATACGCTATGATGGCCGAAGGTAAACAGCTTCCCTTCCCTGCGGTTGGTTTAATTGTATCAGGGGGGCATACCAACCTTTACTTAATCAAGGGGCATGGAGATTACCAATTGTTGGGGCAGACCCGTGATGATGCAGTGGGGGAGGCCTTTGATAAGGTGGCCAGAATGCTGGGGCTTGGTTATCCCGGTGGGCCTGTTATTGATAAGCTGGCTCAATCCGGTGACCCTTGCGCTATTAAGTTCCCTCGTTCTTATCTGGAAAAGGGTTAGTTGGATTTTAGCTTAAGCGGCATTAAAACGGCGGTATTGTATTATATAAATAAACACAAAATAGACCCGTCCAGGGATATTGAAAAGGTAAAAGACATTGCGGCCGGATTCCAGCAGGCAGTGGTGGAGGTGTTGGTGCATAAGACTATCCTGGCGGCGCAACAGCAGCAGGTAGAACATGTTCTGTTGAGCGGCGGGGTAGCCTGTAATAGCCAGCTGAGACAACAGTTACAACTGGCGGCTACAGAGAATAACTTTAAGCTGTATTATCCCTCCCCGGCAATGTGTACCGATAATGCGGCTATGATCGGAAGTTTAGGCTATTATCGCTACCAGCAGGGAGAACGGGCTGATTGGGATCTTAATGCCCGCAGCAGCTGGCCGTTATAATGTGGATAACGAATAATACCAGTATAATGAAAAAGTTACGCTATTATATATTTTTACTGGTGGGTATATGGTCTTTGGCGGGTACTGCCCACCTGGAAGCAAAACCTGTAACTAGCCTCTTGGAAACCATCGTGATCGATCCCGGACACGGGGGTGAGGATATTGGGGTTAAAGGCCTTTCCGGCGTACAGGAGAAAGACTTATGCCTGGAGTTAGCCCAGCAATTAGCCGAATTGTTAAAACAGCGATTGGGCTTACGGGTGATTCTTACTCGTAATGCCGATTATGCGCTGAATCCATATGAACGGACAGCTATAGCCAATCATAATAAGGCCGATTTGTTTTTAAGCCTGCACTTTAATGCCGATTTTTCCAGGCAGCAACGGGGGATGGATATATATATATTAGAGGATCCTGAAGCAGAAAACGAAACCGGAGGGCTTAACCCGACTGAAGGCGGCATCCTCTGGGATAAGGCGCAGCTTAGTAGCTTAGAGCAAAGCCATCGCCTGGCGCAGGCAATCTATCAACAAGCCATCGGTTCGGAGTATATTAACAATATCGGCATCTATTCCGCTCCACTGCTACTCCTTAAAGGGGCCGCTATGCCGGCGGTACTGCTGGAGCTGGCGTTTATTACCCATAGCCGGGAAGAGTAAGCATTGTGGGCTAAAGAATATAAAACAGCAACAGCCGAAGCCCTTTACCGGGGAATTTTAAGTTATAAACGGCGTTTTGTCGATAACCCTGATTAATACAAAGTTGCAATCAAACATATACTAAATGGGTAGGGAGGGCTAAAGGCCGACCTACCCGAGGGAGAAATTAGTGTTATTTTGAATATAACTCGGTATAAGCAGCATGATTCCAGATAAACGAAAAACCAATTGGGCGCTCATCCTGGGTATCCTTCTGGGGATAGCGGTGTTAACCATAGTTGCGCTTTTTGCTTTCCCCAAGGAGATTACCCAGGTAAAAAATAAACTGCTGCCCCAACAACCGTCTATTGGCGAATCGAAGGAAACTATCCGGGTGAAATTATACTTTGGCTCAAGAACCTCTAAGGGGTTGGCTATTGAAGAGCGGGATATAATCAAGCTGCCCAATCAGGTCGATCAAGCTCAGGAACTTGTTAACCAACTGCTTGCAGGACCGCAAAACATGAATCTGGTTTCCGCTATCCCTGAGGCAACCCGCTTAACGGGGTTATATATAGACCAGGGCGGCTGCGCCTATGTGGATTTTAACTCCCATATCAGCCAAAACCATCCGGGGGGATGTTATGCTGAGCTTCAAACCATATATTCGCTGGTAAACACCATAACCGCTAACCTTAGCGCTATCGGCGAGGTAAAGTTTCTGATAAACGGGGCCGAGATAGATACCCTGGCCGGGCATATAGATACTCGATATGCATTTAAAACCAACTAATCACTAAAAGAGGAGTAACGATGAGGAATGATGGCCGACGAGCTAATCAACTGAGACCGGTAAAAATTACCCCCAACTATAACAAGTATGCCGAAGGCTCGGTACTGATTGAATTAGGGGAAACCAAGCTTATCTGCACCGCCAGTATCGAGGAAAGGGTGCCCTTTTTTCTTAAAGATACAGGACGTGGCTGGGTTACCGCTGAGTACTCCATGCTGCCCCGCTCAACCAAAGAGCGCATGACACGCGAATCCTCCAGGGGCAAGGTCGGTGGGCGAACCCACGAGATTCAACGCCTGATAGGGCGCGCACTGCGCACCGTGGTTGATCTTAAGGCCATGGGTGAACGCTGTATCTGGCTGGACTGCGATGTTATCCAGGCTGACGGCGGCACCCGCACCGCCGCCATTACCGGCGCTTTTGTGGCCCTGGCGCAGGCCATTCAAGTCTTGAAGCGAAACAAGGGCATTAAGGCGCCGCTGATTAAAGACTATGTAGCCGCTACCAGCGTGGGAATAGTTAATGGGGAGTTACTGCTTGATTTAAACTATGCTGAGGACTCAACGGCTGACACCGACATGAATGTGGTGATGGTCGGCGCAAATAAATTCATGGAAATTCAAGGCACCGCCGAGCGCGACCCCTTCGACCGTCAACAGATGGACAAGCTCCTGCGGCTGGCTAAACGCGGTATCGGGCAATTGATTAAAAAACAGCAGAAAATAATAGGTGATTCGTCTATCTAAACGGGCCTGCCAGCTTGTTGGTTTATAGACAGGCCAGTTTTTTATTGACATTCAGTGCCTTTTATGGAAGATTAAAGTTAATTGGGAGGGATAAAGAATGATGGCAACCCGTTGGAGTAAAAAGGAAAAAGAAATCCTTGAGGTGCTAAAGAACCGATTACAACAACGGCTTGGGGGGGCGCTTTCCGAAATCAGAGTATTTGGCTCACGCGTAAGAGGTGAACATACCCCTGAATCAGACCTGGATGTAATGATTTTGCTGAATATTCCGGTTGACTGGCAAACAAGAAAAGAGATTCGCTATTTTCTGGCAGAGATTAGTCTGGAATATGATATTCTCCTTTCCGCCAGAATTTTTTCTGTTGCCGAATGGCGAAGTCCGTTATTTCGTATCACCCCACTCTTTAAATCTATTGAACGTGAAGGCATTCCCATTTGAATATCACAAGATATACATTGGTCAAATATCGGTATGAAAAAGCTCAAGATACCTTTGATGCTGCCGAAGCCCTTTTTGCCGAGAACCGGCTAAGACACGCAGTCAATCGTTATTATTATGCTGTATTTTATGCTATTCAGGCTTTGTTGGCTACTATTGAATTGGAAAGCCGAAGGCATAGCGGTACCATTGCGCTCTTTAACAAACACTTTGTAAAAACCGGCATTTTTGGCAAAAAGTACGCTAAGATTGTAATGAATCTTTTTGACGAACGCAGTGATGCGGATTACGAAGATTTTAAGGTTTTCCAAGGGCAGGAGGTGGAAGATTTAAGGGAAGATGTAGCCAGTTTTCTAAAAGCGGTGGGGAAGTATTTGTCTAAAGAACAATGGGTTGATTAATTGCTTTCGCAAAATTAGTGGTGAATAATTCCATACTCGCTTGCACCATATACGCTTATCGGCCAAGAAGGCACGCCAACTTGTTGATTATATTGCGGTGTTCTGCGTCTGTCAAATGTTGAGACCTGACCCCGTAACTTTATTGAGACCTGACCCCGTAACTTTAAAGCTTTTCAACAAAGTAAAATTGTTTCACCGATAGAATTTCTGGGGTTGCGGGAAGAATTGGTTGATAAAGATAAATTGTGATAGGACTATGGATATACAAGAACTTATAAAACATCCACAAGAAAGTCTTTCTGTTGAACTAAAAGCTTGGATTGATCCTGAAACCTCAGAAGGAATTGCCAAAATCGTAAAAGCTGCTATAGCTTTAAGGAATTACGGGGGAGGATATCTGCTTATCGGTTTTGATGACGAAACCGGCACACCCATATTTGAGGGGATACCGGATAACTTAGAAAAACTATTTCACATAGACAACATACAAGGGTTTGTTACAAAATATTCATCAGAACCTTTTGAAATAACAATTCACTTCCCAACCCTAAAAGGCAAAAAATTTCCGGTAGTAGAAATTCCATCAGGGGTTAAAACACCCGTTGCTATGAAAAAGGATTTAAACGATAATGGCGGCCAACCTCTTCTACGCGAACACGAAGTATATATTCGCTCCCTAAACTCCAACAACAAACCAAGTACAACCAAGGCTACCTGGAAAGATTGGAATAATATTATTGAAGTTTGTTTTGAAAACCGTGAAGCGGATATAGGACGTTTTTTGCGCAGACATCTGGGAGGGTTGTCACCTGAAATTATTAAACAACTTGCGGTTAGTTTCATGGAAGCTGCACAGCCAGACAAAACGACAGAAGAAAGTGCACATGAATATTTACAGGAAAGCGAAAAGAGATACGAAGCAGTAATTGAAGAGCGAGGGGTGACTCTTCCTAAACACGGTGCTTGGGAGGTAGCAGTAATTATTGACGGAGATGTTCCCTCACATTCAGCAAACCTAGCCTTTCTTAATCTTCTAAATTCAAACAACTCACGTTATACAGGTTGGCCTATATGGATAATCCTTCAAAATACTAGCGATGACAATAAACGTCCATATGTGGAGCAAAGCTCTTGGGAAGCTTTTATTATTACTGATCGTAGCATTGATTTTTGGAGACTTAATCCTACAGGAAAATTTTTCCTAAGAAGTGCACTGGCAGATGATGTTGTGGGGGGTAGTAGGTCTCCGAAACCCCTTAAGGCATTTGATTTCGGATTAGCCACATACCGAACAGGAGAAGCTATTGCAGTTGCTTTGTCATTTGCAAAAGCTATGGGTTGTGCTCTAGGAGTCTGTCGGGCTTAAGTTGTCAAAAATAGTGAACAAGCCGCAATTAATAAATAAATCCGCAGACAAACGTTTTTTAATTATCAACCTGATACAAAAGTCGGTTTTTCCGGCAAACTTACGCTTAAATTTAT
>JAJRUU010000249.1 GCA_024277605.1 bacterium | reverse complement strand
TTTCTTAAGCTATTTACTTATAATAGTTTTTTATCAACTCCAGCGGCGGGTTACCCTCATGGGGCGCATAGGCCAGGTTAGCGCCTTCTATTTTGGACATAATCTGTAGTATTTGATCCAATTCGGATGTCGGTATGTCTTGTCCGCTTTTCCAATCCTTAACTTGAAATTTAAACCATATCTTACCGGGATCACCCACTATCTTTCCCACTTTCTGAATCATTTCGGCAAAAACCGCCAGCCCATGTTCCTGGGTCAGGCCCCGCTCCCGTTTTAGCTGCCGATGATAGGCCATTAGCGCATAGTAATCAAAATCATAATTCAGAGCTGCCTTAAGGTCCTGCGACAGCCAAGCCAAGGCATTATCTGGTTCTATCACTGTTTCATAATACAAGTTAACGGCAAATTTTATTTCCGGATTCACCCTCCGGGCGTTAGTCATTAAATTCTGGGCCAGTTTAAGTAACTGTTTATTCTTCCACTTACTCCATTGCCAGAACTTTTTACTATACCCCGTGGCAACGTACTTCCCATCTCTTTTAGAAATGCCTTTATACAGGTCTGCGGGAACTAATTTATAACCATTGTCTTGTTGAAAAGTAGTCTGCGCTTTCTGGCCAAAACCCTCGGTATTGCGTAATACCAGGTCGTCTTGAAACATAATGCCGTCAATATTAGAAGCCGCAAGATCTCTATAAAGATCGGCCAGATAATATCTCGCCAAGCGCTTGAATGGATCCAGTCTGCTGATTTTATGTGTCATTTTATTGCCCAGATCATACCCATTGCCCTGTAATTCCGGTTCCTGGGTAATCTTCCAATCGCAATGCAGCGTGGTCATTAAAGCGAATAGCTTAAGTCCATGCTTGTGGGCCAACTCGCTGACCGGGGTTACCAGATCATCTACTACGGGTGCATGCTTGGTATTAAAATAGACTCCCGTCGGAGATTTCACTTGGGCCAGCTTGTGCGGACGGTCACCTATATTTTGAAATACCCTCAGGATGATGGTATTTACTCCAGCTTGCTTAAGCTGGATAAACGTTTGTTCTAACTCTTTGTAATTACTGTCCTGTATCCACATAATCTGGGCTGCCAACAGCCTGCTGGGTTTATCCTGGGCGGCAGCCGGAGGGATTCTCATAAAAACCACCGCTGAAAAAAACAGCATGCATAAAATTACCCATTTAGGAACTTTTCTGTTTTTAATGCGCTGCATTTATTTTCCTGTTTTTGTTAACCCGACTTATTCATAAATTTAGACTGGGTTCGCAATACACCCCTTGCGAGATAAGGTTTATGAGCCAACGTCCAATAAAACTTTGTTTGCCCAATGGGGCGGGAATAGGAAGCTGATAAATTTATAATTTTCAACTAAATGTAGATTCGCCCATAACAAGACCCGAATTTTTCGGGTTAAGGATACCCTTAATTCTATGAACAGCTCAAGATACAGATGTCTCACCCCGGACTACTTTCTGCCTAAACGGTTTAGCTCTTCTTCATAGAGCTTGCGATACATAATATCCCATTCGCGACTGCCCTCAATTATAGTGCGGGAATAGCTGGCCAATTTATCTTTGACCGTCTGTTCTATCTGATCCTCCAGCATCACTTCTTCCGTTAAGACACGCACTATCTCAAGCCGGACATCGTTATCCGGGTGTAATAGATTTATACCATCTTGATCCGCCAATGCTTGTACAATTAGATGGGACAATTGATTGATCTTCTCTCGGCTTAATTGCATAAGATACCTTCCATGATCACAAAATTAGATTACGTTCCCTAATCAACCTGGCTTTTACTAAATTAAACATCCGGTGATACTCAACCCCGCCCCGCTGCACTTCATCCGCATGATCTTCCAGAATTTGGCGCACCTCTTCATTCAGCCGATCTTCCCCCCTCAGGTCTTCTGCTATTGTATCGGCTATGTGGGCGGCAGTGGTTTCCTTGTTAGTGGTTTCAATGTATTTCCCGCCTACAAGTCGTTCAGTAATCTGTTGAGCAATATAGTCTAATTCATTACGCCGCAGCTTCATAATTATTCCTCTTTCGATAGCCCGAATTTAAATCCATAAACATAACCTCTAGCGCCAATTGAGCATTTATGTTACGCTTTAGATGGTTTTGGGTACGTTCTATAATGAGTATTTTTTGTTGTATTTCAGGCACAGAAAAGCAGACGGCCTGCCGGGTCAACTCCGCTCGCTTATCCTCATTAAGCAACTCAATTTGTCCCCCGGCACGCAGGAGAATAAGCATGTCCCGATACCACAGCACTAACCATCTAAGCAATCGTTCAACCCTTTGCCTGTCTTTGGCCAGCTGTTGCGCCCAATCCAACAATTCTTCACCCGGCAGAGGGAGGCGGCTCATTAAGGTTTCCATTAATTGTGCTCGCTCAGCGAGCAACGGTTCTATGTCCAGTTGCAGGGCCTGCCCGAGACTACCTTGACAAAAAAAGGCCATAATCCGGCGCTGTTCGCCAGAAAATCCCCGCTCTTTCAGTATGCGCTCCATGTTTTCCACAGATAACTGCTTGAAGGTCAACCGTTGGCAACGTGAGATTACGGTAGGCAGTAAATTGTAGGGTTTAGCTGAAATGAGAATTATTAATGAGTTGGACGGGGGTTCCTCCAGGGTCTTTAACAGGCAGTTGGCCGCTTGAGGGGTAAGGCTTTCCGCCTGATCGATAATGTACACCTTTACCCGCCCCTCAAAGGCTTTATAGGATACCTCCTGCTGCAAGCGGCGGATAGTTTCTATCTTAATATACTGCCCGTCCGGTTCAGTCAAATGCACATCCGGGTTTTGACCCTGCTCGATTTTCCGGCAGGCGGGACATTCCAGGCAGGCATCGCCGGTTTGCTTATGGCAGTTTAAGGCCTGCGCCAAGGCCAGGGCGCTGGTTTTCTTCCCCACTCCATCCGGACCGCAAAATAAGTAAGCATGCGCCAGCTTATCATGCCGCAGCGCCTGGCTTAATATATGAATCGGCTCATCCTGCCCGATGATCTGGGCCAGCTTCATAACCTATCCCTCTAGCTGGGGC
The DNA here is from genome assembly GCA_024277605.1 of bacterium. Taxonomy (GTDB): domain Bacteria; phylum SZUA-182; class SZUA-182; order SZUA-191; family JAJRXT01; genus JAJRUS01. Next base: position 1,467 of record JAJRUU010000249.1, on the reverse strand, counting down.
TAAGCACATTCGCTCATATCCCCCTTTATTTTTAAAACCGCATGCGGCAGGGTCGGCATAACCGCCTCCAGACACTCAGCTACCGCTTTAGGGCTTCCGGGGAGGTTCAGGATCAAGCTCCGGCCCCTTATACCGCATACCGCTCGTGAGAGCATGGCATATGGGGTATACTTTAACCCCGCCAGGCGCATGGCCTCGGCTATTCCCGGAACCGGTTTATCAAGTAAGGCTGCCGTAACCTCCGGGGTGACATCGCGTGGGCTTAAGCCTGTACCCCCGGTGGTAAAAATCACATCCAGCCCTAACTCATCGGAAAAATGTAACAGCGCTCGCTTAATATCCTTTTTCTCATCAGGCACCAGCTTATATCCGGCTACCCGGAAAGCGTGCTGCCCGGCTATTTGCCGAATCAGCTCTCCGCTTTCATCTATGCGCTGCCCGGCGGCTCCCCGGTCGCTGATAGTTAAAATTCCCGCACTTATGGGCATTCATGTTACCAAAAATTAGCTAAAAATAGTTATTTCCCTATACTAACGGTGTTTATTCTAACATCGCCACTTTGCAAAAGCAAGGTCAAACAGATTTGTGTGTCAACCACATTTGTGTTTGGTGGCCAAGTCAAAAATTGCGTTTTGTATTGTAAGGTGATATAAATTGCAAAAGATAGGATTTAATCTAACCTGATCTATTCATAAATTTAGACTGGGTTTGCCAGACCATTTGTGAGATAAGGTTTATGAGCCAACGTCCAGTAAAACTTTGTTTACCCAAGGGGATAGGAACAGGAGACTGATAAATTTATAATTTTCAACTAAATATCGATTCGCCCATAACAAGACCCGAATTTTTCGGGTCAAGGGGTCGTGCCTCAACAAGCGCCGCCTTAAGCTTAGGTGTCTGAGTCTGCGCTGGCGTCATAGCGCTCCAGTTTGCGATACAGGGTTTTCACCCCAATTTTGAGTATTTGAGCCGCTTTTAATTTATTGCCGTTGGTGGCGGCTAATGTTTTTAAGATAGCCTGCTTTTCAAGCTCCTCCATGGAGGTTCCCACCGGCAGACTTATTTTAGATTCAAATTGCCCACAGGAATGCTTAATATGGGCGGGTAAGTCAGCTAAGGAAATCATTTCGCCCTTAGTCCGAACCACTGAACTTTCTATACAGTTATGCAGCTCCCGAATATTACCGGGCCAATTATACCCCGTTAATAGATCCAGGGCTTCGGGGGTAATATTTCGTACTTCTTTGTTGTTTTCCCGACTGAATTGATCCATAAAGTATTCGGCTAATATGGGGATATCCTCCTTACGGTCTTTTAAGAGCGGCAAATAAATACTGATGACATTGAGCCGATAATATAAGTCTTCCCGGAACAACCCCTTCTTCACCGCCTCGGACAGATTAGTGTTAGTAGCCGCAATCAAACGTACATCCACCGAAACTGTTTTTTGGCCGCCCACCCGCTCAA
>JAJRUU010000248.1 GCA_024277605.1 bacterium | reverse complement strand
GGGCCTAAACCAGCCAGGCTCAAGGTAGCGGCTACATTTACATTTTTGGGGAAACCGGCTACCGCTTCGATGGCGGTTCCCTCAAAAACTATCTTAGGCTCGGTGATATTGGTAATATCCAGCTTATGCTCTATTAGATATGGAGCGCCTGCAAGCCCGGCGGGTGGTTTGCGGCTGGTAATAGTTACTGAGGTGAGCTTGCCGTATTTAGCTGCTTTTATAGCATCTATACCTGCAATTGCCCCCGAAGGGAGATAAATGCGCCCTTTATAATTTTTCAATGCCTGCCATTGCGTATCGCTTAGATCTAGCATCCCCCCTATGCTCATGATCAGCGCCGACTTACCTTGTTCTATTACTGCATCTATTAGCGAGGGAACAACATCCTTGACGGCGGCTTCCACTACCAAATCCACCTGATCGATTAACGTTTCACCAGAGAGGATTTGAGGACTACTGGTTATGGATGCTGCCAGTGTAGCGGTCTTGTTTATATCACAGTCGGTTATGGCTGTAAGCTCTATTTCAGGCCAGCTATCCAGCTTGCGGGCTATGAAACTGTTTATAGCGCCGCAACCCAGCAATCCGATTTTTAGTTTCCGGGTATTTTGCATCATATGCGTTAAGGCTAGTCGGCTGATTCTTTTTCAGCCGCTATTTTATCACACACCAGTTTATAGATGGTATCGAACGTTTGGGGATTTTGTTTTAGGTATACTTTGACGTTCTCCCGGCCCTGCCCCAGACGTTGGCTGTCATATGAAAACCAGGTGCCGCTTTTTTCTACCAGGCCATAATCAGTAGCCAGATCCAGCAGATCCGCTTCTTTTGAGATTCCCCAACCATACATAATATCAAATTAGGCTTCTTTAAAGGGCGGGGCGACTTTGTTTTTAGCCACCTTAACCCGTACCCGGTTGCCTATAATGTCCTGGCCCTGCTTGATAGCCGCTAATCTGCGGATGTCAAGCCTCACTGAAGCATAAAACTTAAGCGCCCGCCCGCCGGTGGTTACCTCCGGACTGCCGAACATTACCCCGCCAATCTTATGTCGTATCTGGTTAATAAAAATAAAGCAGGTATTGGATTTACTTACCACTCCGGTCAATTTACGCAGTGCCTGAGACATTAGCCGGGCCTGCGATCCCATCTGTGCATCTCCCATATCGCCCTCGATTTCTGATTTGGGAACCAATGCGGCTACTGAATCCACGATTACCACATCCATGGCGCCGCTTCTAACCAGCATTTCAGCAATTTCCATGGCCTGCTCGCCGGTATCCGGTTGGGAGACCAGTAATTCATCAATATTTACCCCCAACTTCCGGGCATAGGCGGCATCCAGCGCATGCTCAGCGTCGATAAAACCGACTATGCCCCCATTCCTTTGGGCTTCAGCCGTAATGTGCAGCGCCAGCGTGGTTTTACCGCCTGCTTCCGGACCATAAATTTCAGTTACTCTGCCCCGGGGAATTCCACCAATACCCAATGCACGATCCAGAGCCAGTGAGGTTGTGGAAATGGCGTCGATATTCTTTAAGGCAGCCCCGGCCCCCAATTTCATGATCGAACCGGCGCCAAAAGCACGTTCAATCTGTTCCATGGCAAGCTGGACGGCTTTTTCCTTTTTATCATTTTTTTGTTCAGCCATTGTTTCTTCTTCCTCCCGTTTGTTTACCCGAAAAATTCGGGTATTGTCCTGGGCAAATCTACATTTAGTTGAAAATTATAAATTTATCAGTTTCCTGATCAGCCGCCTCGGGCAAACATAGCCTTATTGGACGTTGGCTAATGAACCTTATCTCACGGGGGATGTCTTGCAAACCCAGACTAAATTTATGAATAGATCAGGTTTAAAACATTAACCGCCCAGTTGGACAGTCTCGAGCACACTATATATAGGCCCTTGCGGGCGAAGCTGGCTACGCATTAAGTGGATGTACTTAACTTCTAACAGAGCCAGTTCCGGCAGAACTAAAGTTCCTAATTTTGAGATAAGTCGTTTGGTATCTTTTAATCTCCTGACTCTTCCCAGTGTCAGATGTGCTTTAAAAGCCCTTTTCTCAGGTGCAAATCCGCAATCATTTAAGGCCTTATCAATTTCTTGTTTAAACCTGCCCAACCGGGCCGTAGAATCTTCTAATCCCAACCAGATAACCCGTGGACGTTTTACATCAGGAAAAACACCTGTATTGGTAAAGCCAATACTAAATGCTGTGCAGGTTTTGGCCGCTTGCGATAGGGCGGCTTCTGCTTTCGGGAGCAGCTCAATGCTTACCTCGCCCAGAAACCTCAGGCTAAGGTGTATGTTTTGTGGTTTAACCCACGTTATCTTATCCGGTAGGGCATGCAACGGCATACAGATAACAGCCATTTGTTGCTGCATAGCGTTTGGAATTTAAATTGCAATAAATGCCCTTATGCTTTCGGGATTATCACTTTTCATTGTATGGCAAATGGAAAATAAATAAGCTACAGCATATCTGTTCGGTGAATTATTCTGCTTCAGCTTCAATAGCGACATAGAGCGAGTTGCCATTTCTCAGGCGCAGCACCACAATGGATTCACCCGGTTCGACCGCTGCGATAATATCTTCATAGTCTTTAACATTACTGACTTTTTGGAGATTTACTTCAACAATGACATCGCCGGTTCTAATGCCTGCCAGCATAGCAGGGCCTCCCGGATTTACATAGGAGACCAGCACCCCATCTCCTTCAGTGGTGCCAAGCTTTTTGGCAAGCTCGGGAGTCAGTTCCTGAACTTCCATCCCATATTTGTCAGCCTGTGCTTCCGCCAGCTTAGTATCTTCTTTTTGTTTTCCCATAGTGATGGTAACGGTTGTCTTTTCTTTATTTCGGATGATTACCAGCTCCACCTTTTTATTTGGCGGGATAGAGGCAGCCAATCGCGATAATTGGGCGGGATCGGTGATCGGAGTTCCTGAGAACTCGATAATAATATCGCCCACTTTAATGCCCGCCTTGTCCGCCGGATCGCCTTTAAATACTTGACTAACCAAAACCCCCGAACCAGGTTCCGCCATAAACTGCTTGGCTAAATCCTCAGTAATCTTTTGAATGGCAATCCCCATCCAACCGCGAACCACTTCGCCATGGCTAATTAATTGTTCCATCACATGGCGTGCCATATTAATGGGCACCGCAAAGCCGATACCCCGACCGGTAGCCACAATGGCGGTATTGATGCCGATGACTTCTCCACGAATGTTTACCAGCGGGCCGCCGCTATTGCCCCTATTGATGGAGGCGTCGGTTTGAATGAAGTTTTCGTAGGTGGCGATTCCAATATCAGATCGACCGGTGGCGCTGATTACCCCTACGGTGACCGTGCGATCCAAACCAAATGGATTGCCGATGGCGATAGCCCATTGTCCCACTCGAGATTTGTCTGAATTGCCAAGCTTAGCGGCAACTAATTTATGGCCCTGGGGGTCGATTTTAACCACCGCTATGTCGGTTTTAGGGTCTTTGCCGATTACTTTCCCCACAAATTTAGTTTTATCCGAAAGCCGAATCTCAATCTTTTCAGCGTTTTCAACCACGTGGTTGTTGGTAAGGATATAACCCTCAGTACTTACAATCAAGCCTGAACCTAAGCTCTTTTGGGGGATTTCGCCGCGCGGAATATTATCGAAGAATTGCTCAAAAAGATCCTCATCGAAGAAATCCTTAAAAGGGCCCTTAAAGGGTAACTCCCTGTTATGTCCTCCTACTCGAGGATGCTTTGCTTTGTATACGGTACTGATATTAACTACGGCCGGTTTTACTTCTTCAGCTACCTTGATAAACGCCCCTTCCAGCAACTCCAACTGAGCCGACGTATCTTCAGCGGCTTGTGCCGGGACAGCAGCCAGGGGGACAAAGAGCAGGCTTAACACAAGTCCGCCTAGTGCAATGCGCTTTATTAATTTATAATTCATAATTTGCCGCTCCTCTACTTTAACTTAATAAGGGAATCTATTTTTTTAAGTTGATCGATCAATCCCTCTAACTGATATAATGGCAGAGAGTTGGGGCCATCACAGCGGGCTTTTTCCGGATCCGGGTGTACTTCCCAGAAGATGGCATCAATACCGACAGCTACGGCTGCCCGTGACAGGGGAGCCACGAACTCCCGTTGGCCAGCGGAGGCCTTGCCCGCTCCAGCCGGTAACTGCACCGCATGGGTGGCATCGAATACCACCGGATACCCTAAGCCCCGCATGATAGCCAAAGAACGCATATCCACCACTAAATTATTGTATCCGAAACACGTCCCCCGTTCTCCCAATAGAATTTGCCGGTTCCCTGTGGTGGTGAGCTTTCTCAGCGCATTTTGTATATCCCAGGGGGCCATAAATTGGCCTTTTTTAAGGTGTACCGGTTTGCCGGTTTGGGCAACCGCCGTAAGCAGATCAGTCTGACGGGAGAGTAGGGCCGGGATCTGCACAATATCCACCACTTGAGCTGTAGGGCCGACCTGATCTAGCTGATGCACATCGGTGATTAGCGGGAGTCCGGTCTCAAGCTTCACTTTGCTTAGAATCTCAAGCCCCTTTTTCATGCCAAGTCCGCGAAATGAATCGCCTGAGCTGCGATTGGCTTTATCGAAAGATGCTTTAAAGATAAGCGGAATCTGGCATTTAACGGTTAACTCCCGCAAGTAGCGGGCAATATCCAGGGTCAGCGCCTCATATTCAATGACACATGGCCCCATGATAAATACCAGCGGCTCCCCGCCGCCGACTGTTATCTCTCCTACCTGTACTATGCGGGGTATAGCCTGTTCCACCATGTTCCTAACTCCCTGTGATTAAAGGCACAAGGCAAACAAATTTAAGGAGACAAGAACTTTTATATTCTGCCTCCCTAATGTTTTTCTCGCCGTAATAAATCCCAAACTTGCTTGGGGGGACAAGCCCCCTTTTCCCCAACAGCTATCGCTAAGCTTGAAGGTTATCGCAAGCGCAGGCTCCCGATTAACCGCCACGAACTAGTATCGATAAAACTCTGGCTTATAGGGGCCTTCCACAGGAACACCTATATAATCTGCTTGTTTTTGTGACAGTTTAGTCAATTTCGCGCCTATTTTATCCAGATGCAGCCTTGCCACTTCTTCATCCAATATTTTGGGTAGCATATAAACCCCAATTCCAAGGCCTTCAGTCCATAATTTAATTTGCGCCAAGGTTTGATTTGCAAAGGAATTACTCATAACAAAGCTTGGATGGCCCGTAGCACATGCTAAATTTATCAACCTTCCTTTAGCCAGCAAAATTATCGAATGCCCAGCGGGAAAAATCCATTTATCAACATTGGTTTTGATTTCAACCTCTTTAATCCCGGGGTATTTCTCCAGCTTGTCAACCTGGATTTCATTATCAAAGTGGCCGATGTTACACACTATCGCGCCATCCTTCATTTTTTCCAAATGCTCAATGGTGATGACGTCGTAATTGCCTGTTGTGGTAACGTATATATCTCCTTCATCCAGAACATCTTCTACAGTTTTTACTTAATAGCCTTCCATTGCAGCTTGAAGGGCATTTATCGGATCAATCTCCGTTACGACTACCCTGGAGCCATATCCTTTTAACGATTGGGCACAACCTTTTCCAACATCTCCATAACCTGCAACAACAGCAACTTTTCCGGCAAGCATGACATCCGTTGCTCTTTTAATACCGTCTACAAGAGATTCTCTGCAGCCATACAAATTATCAAACTTACTCTTGGTAACGGAATCATTCACATTGATTGCAGGAAAGAGCAGCTTTTTTTCTTCCAGCATTTGATATAACCGATGGACTCCGGTTGTTGTCTCCTCCGAACATCCCTTGACCTCTTTTGCAACTTTTGTCCATCTTTGGTTGTCTTCGTCATAGATATCCTTCATACATGCCATAAGTTCCCTGAAATCCTCTCCTTCACCTGAATAATCTTTATTCAGGATTGAAGGGTCTTTCTCAATCTCAACGCCCTTATGGATCATCAAAGTGGCATCCCCGCCGTCGTCGACAATAAGATTTGGCCCTTGCCCATTTCCGAAATTCAGAGCTTTTTTTGTGCACCACCAGTATTCGGCAAGTGTTTCACCCTTCCAGGCAAATACGGGGATCCCTTTGGCCGCAATTGCCGCGGCTGCATGATCCTGGGTAGAAAATATATTGCATGACGCCCATCGGATATCCGCTCCCAGATCAGCCAGAGTCTCAATAAGGACAGCGGTTTGAATAGTCATATGAAGACTGCCGGTTATTCTTGCGCCTTTGAGAGGTTTTGTCCCGGCATGTTTTTCTCTAACGGCCATAAGGCCGGGCATCTCTTTTTCAGCGATCTCGATTTCTCGTCTACCAAAATCCGCCAGTGATATATCTTTGACTTTATAGTTTACTGTTTGATGCATAAAAATCTCCATGCAAGTGTTTGTTTGTTTTCTATCTTCAATCGGTTTCTCGATTGCTACTTTAACATGATCCCAAACTTGTGCTGTTTTGATAAAACCAAACTTGTTTGGGGGTTAGAGTCCGGCTTCCTTATTCAATGTATCGGCTTTATCTGTTTTTTCCCAGGTGAATTCCGGCTCCTGGCGGCCAAAATGACCATAAGCCGCGGTTTTGCGGAAAATAGGACGCCGCAGTTGCAGATGGTCAATAATGCCTTTTGGGGTAAGTTCAAAATTAGCCCGCACTAACCCATTGATTTTCTCCAGCGGGAGTTTTCCGGTGCCGAAAGTATCTACCATGACGGATACCGGTTCGGGAATCCCGATAGCATAGGCCAACTGTACCTCACACCTCTCGGCGATACCGGCGGCTATTACGTTTTTGGCTATGTATCTTGCCATGTAAGAGGCTGAACGGTCTACCTTGGAGGGGTCTTTGCCTGAGAAGGCGCCGCCGCCATGGCTCCCCACACCACCATAGGTATCCACGATAATTTTCCGGCCGGTTAAGCCCGTATCTCCCATGGGACCGCCGGTTACGAACCTGCCGGTGGGATTTATGTGGATTACGGTTTGGTCATTAATCAACTCTGCCGGGATAACATATTTAATGACGTGCTCTATGATTCCCTGTTTCAGGTCTTTGTTGCTTACTTTGTCGCTGTGCTGGCTGGAGATGACTACCGTATGTACATGAGACGGTCTTTTATTCACATATTCAATGGATACCTGGGATTTGCCGTCGGGTCTTAGAAAGTCCAGCACGCCCTCTTTTCTGGCGCGGGTCAGTCTCATGGTCAGTTTGTGGGCCAGCATAATCGGCAGCGGCATAAGTTCAGGGGTTTCGGTGCAGGCATAACCGAACATCAAGCCCTGATCTCCAGCTCCGCCGGTGTCCACGCCCATGGAAATATCGGGGGATTGCTTTTTCACCGCATTGAGAAAGCCGCAGGTTTTGTAATCAAAACCTTGGCCGCAACTCGAATATCCAATGTCTTTAACCACTCCCCGTGCTATGCCATCGAAATCCAGGTTGGCAGAAGTGGTGATTTCGCCGGCCACAATAATCAATCCCGTTGTCAGTAAGGTTTCACAAGCCACCCTGCCTGTGGAATCTTCGGTTAGTACTGCATCCAATACTGCATCTGAAATTTGATCGGCTATCTTATCCGGATGGCCTTCAGTTACCGATTCAGAGCTAAAAATAAAATCCTTTTTACTCACTATACATTCCTCCAAAAGTTGTATTTAGGGAAAAATAGGCTTGTTTGAAAAAGTTCGCTTACTTATAACCCATAAAAGGCCTTTTTGTCAACTACGATTATTGATGGAGCCGTAAAAAGTCTGAAAACCGTCATTTTTTTCATTCTGAGCCAAGCGAAGGATCTATTTTTTTTCAAGATACCCTATTGTTATACCTGATCTATTCATAAATTTAGACTGGGTTTGCAATACATCCCCCGTGAGATAAGGTTCATTAGCCAACGTCCAATAAAGCTATGTTTGCCCGAGGCAGCAGGAACAGGAAGCTGATAAATTTATATTTTTCAACCAGATATGATTTTGCTGCTAATAAATCCCGAATTATTCGGGAAAAATGAATATTTTTCCCCCAAAAGTCTTTTTTTCTGATATTATAAAAACGAAACATAAATATGAATTGGTTTATAGAGGTAGTTATAAACTAATTGGTATTATGCATATGACAACGAAATTGAGATGGCCGCTGCCGGTAGTAACAATTAAATTTAAGGGTTGCTGGTTGCTTAATGTCCGGTGAGGAGGAGCTTTAATGGACAAATTAATAGTGTACTAGGTATGGGGGTTCATAGGTTTTTTTGGATTTGTGATTGTAATCCTGTTTTTTTGCTGGATGGGGCCGCTTCTTTTTGCGCTTTTCCGCCCGATTATCAGGCTTTTTAAAAAATCTAAAGATTAATAATATCCATTGTTCTTACATTGATAATAGTCGACTCTTTCTATTGTCAATTCAACGGTTTTATTTTGTCAAGTGATCAAACAAAACGCCCGGCATGGCTTTTCCGGCAAAAAAATCTTATGGCGTTAAGCACATTATACTATTTAATGTTTTAGTTGGAAAGTGGTATAGCTTTAGTAGGTG
>JAJRUU010000247.1 GCA_024277605.1 bacterium | reverse complement strand
TGTACCTATGACTGGTGAGGTGCAGAAAAGCGCGGCTAAAAAGGATCATTAAGTATGCATAAAAGAAAACTATTCATTGCAATAACACTGACAGTTAGTGTTTTATTAACCCTATTAATTGGAGAATTAGCTTGCCGTTTGTTTTATACGACTTTCTATGATGGTCGGCCGCCGCATTTACATAATCTGTTTAGGCCGGATGCTGTGATTGGTTATCGGAACAGGGCTAATTTTGAAGCTAAATGGGGGGGGGTTGTATATAAAACAAATTCTGAAGGGTGGCGTGAAGAGCTGGAATACCAAAAAGAAAAACCGGATAATACGTATAGAATTATCATATTGGGTGATTCTATTACCTTCGGTATGACTGGGTTTAAGTATACAGAAGTTTATGCCAAGCTATTAGAAGGGCTGTTAAATGATACTGCTAGTGGTGATATGCATTATGAGGTTATTAATGCGGCTGTATATGGATATAGCAATGCACAAGAGATTTTATACTTAAAGATACATGGCCTTGAATATAATCCTGATTTAGTGATAATCGGATTTTGTGTGAATGATTTGTATCCATCGGAAAATCCATTCCCTGAAACAGCCCCTGCTTTTTATAGTACATTAAATGTCAGCCAAATTCAGAACCCTCTTTTTCAAGCAGAATCAGGTATTGAAGTGGGGAACAAAAATATTTTAAACCAGTTATATTTGCGGGTTATTTTTAAGCGGTTTAAAGGGTTATGGTATAGCAGAAAAAAAATTGAAAACATAAAGCAGAAAGCCACCAAGACAAAGGAAAAGTTAAAATCGACCGCTTGGAAGCTAATAGATACTAATCTTAAGGAATTAAGTGTCTTGTCAGAGAAACATAATGTTGAAAGCTTGTTGTTGTTCATTCCGCAGCATTACATGTGTTATAAAGAAAATCAGCACGTTGAGTTTGTTAACAAAATAGAGAATATAGCCAAGAAAAACAATATACCGTTTCTTAATTTGATTCCTGACTTCTATAACAGTCAGGATATATACAATTTATATCGTATTGCCGGCACCATATCAAAATATCATGATACTATCCACTTGAGCAAAAAAGGGCATAGACTTACAGCACAAGTCTTATATAATTACATAACTCAAAAACGAACTAACTGATCTGTTGATAAAAGGAGAATATGGTGAGTCTGAATTATACTCCAATCTCACTGGCACAGTCAGGACAATCAATCCGCCCCCCAGAGGTAGATTTACTATTGACATCCAAAGCTGGTTTTTGGATCAGGGCAGCCGCTTACTTGTTGGATAAGCTGTTGATTTCAATCTTGTTTGTGCTGCTTGCCTTACTGACGTTGATTGTCCTAAGTAATAATAACCTGCTGCTAATAAATGCGGGATTACTCAATTTAACTAATCCTGCCACATTAAAATATCTATTGGCAATCATTTATGGGAGACTGCTGGTGGATGGGATCTATTTTACTTTTTTTCATGGATACAGTGGACAGACAGTTGGAAAGATGATTATGAACCTAAGGGTGATAACTACTGCTGGAACACGATTGAGCTATGGGAAGGCATTTAAGCGCTGGCTGGGTTATTTGGCTTCTGGCTCTATCCTGTGGATTGGATATATAATGGTAGCCGTAACGCAAGACAATCAGGGGTTGCATGATAAAATTGCTGGTACTTATGTGATAAGACTTTGACAAGTGAATATAAGCCTTTTTGAATAATATATTGGTTGACAAGAGCGTAAATTTAGCTTATTATAAGAGTAGTTAGAAGATCGCGGGGTGGAGCAGTCAGGTAGCTCGTTGGGCTCATAACCCAAAGGTCACAGGTTCAAATCCTGTCCCCGCTACCAAACAAACTCAAGGAGTTAGCAGAAATGCTAGCTCCTTTTTTTGCTTTATTGGGGAATGCTTTAACAATGTTATAACAGGAGCTGAAAAGGGGTATAGGTAAAATATTAGGTCAAAGCAGCGTTAACAATTTCCTGGGCCTCTTTTTGTATCATCTGCAAATGTTCTTTTCCCCGGAAACTCTCCCCATAAATCTTATAGATATTCTCAGTACCCGATGGACGAACCGCAAACCACCCACCTTCGGCGACAACCTTAATTCCTCCTATAGGAGCATTATTACCTGGGGCATGGGTGAACTTTGCAGTGATAGGTTCACCGGCAAGTTTTCCAGTTTTAACCATGTCAGCCGATAAAGATTTGAGCAATGTCATCTGCTCAGGCGTAGCAGGAACGTCAATACGTTCATAAACAGGGTAACCGAATTTTTCTTCCAGCTCTTGGTATAGATCACCCGGATCCTTACCGGTTTTGGCTGTAAGCTCGCACGCCAGCAGATCCATAATGATGCCGTCTTTATCCGTGGTCCAGACTGTCCCGTCTTTTCTTAAAAACGAGGCTCCCGCACTTTCCTCACCACCGAAACCGTATGATCCGTCAATCAGCCCATCCACGAACCATTTGAAACCAACGGGAACCTCCGAGAGGCCTCTACCAAGGTGGGCAGCCACTCGATCAATCATAGAAGTAGATACCAGCGTTTTTCCTACAGCAGCGTCTTTTCTCCAGCCCGGCCGGTGCTGAAACAGATACCATATAGCCACCGACAGAAAGTGATTTGGATTAAGGAGCCCCGCCCCTCGGGTGACAATCCCGTGGCGGTCGGCATCCGTGTCGTTTGCGAAGGCAATGTCAAAGCTGTCCTTCATTTTGATCAAACCTGCCATGGCATAAGGAGAGGAACAATCCATGCGAATTTTCCCATCTTTGTCTAGCGGCATGAAGGAGAAGGTTGGGTCAACTGTTTTATTCACTACTTCAATGGAAATTTTATACTTTTCGGCGATGGGGCCCCAGAAGTTGATTGCCGCACCACCAAGTGGGTCGGCGCCAATCCGTAAACCTTCCCCAGCAATGGCCTCCATGTCAATGATGTTTTTGAGATCTTCGACGTACGGTGTAATGTAATCATATTCCTTGGTAAGATCGGATCTCAGCGCTCTTTCATATGACATTTTTTTTATACCGTATAAGCCATTCTTAAGCATTTCGTTTGCTCGATCTTCTATGATTTTGGTAGTTTCCGTGTCAGCCGGTCCACCTGTGGGGGGGTTATATTTAAAGCCTCCATCTTCAGGGGGATTGTGAGAAGGGGTGATGACCACGCCATCAGCTAAACCTTCCTTCCGGTGACGGTTATAAGTCAAAATAGCATGGGAAATAACCGGGGTTGGCGTATAGCCTGATCCCTGCTGAATCATTACGGTAATACCCCAGGCAGCAAAAACCTCAAGTGCGCTGGCAAACGCCGCTTCTGAAAGCGCATGGGTGTCCATGCCCATGAACAACGGCCCGCTAATGTTTTGTGTTTTCCTGTATTCGCAAATGGCCTGGCTTATAGCGAGAATGTGGTCTTGGTTGAAACTATTGTCAAGCGAAGACCCCCTATGCCCTGAGGTTCCGAATAAAACCCGCTGAGCCGGGTCTGAAATATCAGGTTTATGTGTATAATAGGCTGAAACAAGCCTGGGAATGTTGGCAAGGACCGATTTTGGAGCTGGCTTTCCTGCAAGTTCATGTAACAAGGTTTATTATCTCCTCGGAGTCTGTCGGGCTTAAGTTGTCAAAAATAGTGAACAAGCCGCAATTAATAAATAAATCCGCAGACAAACGTTTTTTAATTATCAACCTGATACAAAAGTCGGTTTTTCCGGCAAACTTACGCTTAAATTTATCTC
>JAJRUU010000246.1 GCA_024277605.1 bacterium | reverse complement strand
CTAATCAGGGAACCAGGGAGATAAATTTAAGCGTAAGTTTGCCGGAAAAACCGACTTTTGTATCAGGTTGATAATTAAAAAACGTTTGTCTGCGGATTTATTTATTAATTGCGGCTTGTTCACTATTTTTGACAACTTAAGTCCGACAGACTCCTAGCACAACCAATAGCCCATCCAGCGGTGCGTTCACCCCGGTAAGCATCCATAAGCTAATCGAAGATATGCTGCAGATTTGTGGAAATAAGCTGAAAGACGACCGAATAGACGTAGTGAAGGATTTTGCCGAAGATATGCCCGAAATTCCACTCGTTGCCGATCAGCTAAAACAGGTTATCCTAAACCTGATCTACAACGCTGAGGAGGCTATGGCATACTCAGGTGGGTGCTTGACCATTAAAACCAAAGTGGAAGCTGACAAGGTCTCTATAGTATTTAAGGACAATGGGGTTGGAATTGAAAAAGAAATTACAGGAAAAATATTTGAGCCGTTTTTCATCACCAAAGCCGCAGTGAAGGGCAGCGGTTTGGGGCTATCGGTTAGCTATGGAATCATCAAAGGTCACAGAGGTGATATTTTAGTGAGAAGCACCCCGCATAAAGGCAGTGTTTTCAGTATAGAATTACCAATCAATTAGTAATCAACCCGATTATTCGGGGGCAGTTTTAGTCTTCATAAACCGTGAGTAGTAGCCGGTGGCTTTTTTAAATAGTTGGGGGTTCTCCTCGGCCAACGGGCGTAGTTGGCTGGTATCAAAGAGGGCACTGTTTCCCTTGTTCTGTAAATACAGCTGCCTGAATAATTTGATTACCTCCTCATCCCCCGGTTCTATGGCAGCCAGCAGTGTTTCCAGATCAGCCCGGCGGCGGGATTCGGTTTGGGCGATTTCCCGTAATCCGTCATATTTTTCCTGGCCCAAACATTCCTTGGCCATAGGGCACCAGTTGGCACAGCCAAAGTCCATCCTGGGATTAAATATTAACTTGCCGCAGCCTTTGCATTTCCGCTGAGCTTCATCTTTAAAAAACTCGACACTCTTACCACATCCCGGACAGGGCAAATCAAACACATCATCCGGCCCCCAAAACTGGGTATTTTGTCCCGGACACCTGGCGCCTGGCATTTTTTAACCCTCCTTATTAATGAGGCAAATATGTGGGGAGTTTTGTATGCGCCTCCCCACATATGCACCATGGTTTAACTATATTCCCAAAGCCTTTCTTTTCTGATCAATGTGGCTCTGTATTCCATCTGCGATTTGCACCGCATCATCGCCTACCGCCAATTTACCACCCACCAGCTGCTCCACATCCTGAGTCAGCAACTGTACCACTTCGGGAGAACCGGTAACCGGTGGCACAGGCGAAACGTGGGTATATAAACCGAAGGCCACCGCCCCAAAGGCATCAATAGTTGCCTTTTGCTCCATATACTCCGGAGCGGTTACCGCTACCGGCAGTTGGGAAGGATCCACTCCCAGGGCATCGGCTATCGCAGTTACTAAAAGCACCAAGCGCCAGGTATCGCTGCAAGTACCAAAGGAGAGCACCGGGGGAATACCCAATTGCTTACACACAGCTTTTAAGCCATCCCCGGCCCATTCCTGGGCGGAGATTGAGCATAAGCCGCCCACCTGACAGGCTCCATTGCCGCACCCGGCGGAGAGTACCAGAATATCGCGCTTTATCAATTCCTTGGCTACCTGAACAGTCAGTACATCCTGTCCCCCATTCTTCAAGCTGGTGCAACTCACCAGGGCGGTTACTCCTCGGATAGTGCCTTGTTTAATTAAGTCCAGCAAGGGATCCAGACTGCCACCCAATGCCGCAAGTACCGACTCGGTAGAGAAACCGGTTACGATTTTAGTCTTCTTAAGCCCGCCGGCGGTGGCTTTGCCCTGGCGTGTTTTGAAGTTTTCAATCGCCATATCGATCAACTGCACAGCTTGTTGGGCAACCTTTTCCGGTACATAGTCCAGCCGCTTATCCACCCCGGGAATGGATACTAAGTGAGAGACTGAAACCAGTGTACTCCCATATTTATCGGCATATTCCTTGAGGTTGGGCACCGAGCAGTTCATATCCATAGCGAATAAATCCACCATTCCGGTAGCCAGCGCATACTCTTGATTAATCCAGTTTCCGGTAAGGCCTACAAATACATCATCGCAGGCATAGCGCTGCATCAACTCCTGACCGGTCTCGATGGAACCCACTATATGAATCCCTTTGGCTCCGGCCGCTCTGGCCTTATCCTGCACCTCCGCTCGATGGGCGGCATCAATCAGGGCCGCTCCCACAAATGGTTCATGCCCATTAGGCAGAATATTTACATATGCCGGATCCAATATCCCCAGGTCGACATCAGCCTCATGCGGGGTCGGGGTGCCGAACAGTATATCCTGCATTATCTCCAGCGGTACCAGCGCTCCATAAGTACTGGCGATACCCAGACGCAGACAGGTTTTGGCTAGCGAGACGTAATCACCGTCGATATTGGTCATCGAGCGGGTGGTGGCCTCCATTATCTCATTTAACGGCCCGCCGGGTAGAATGCCCAGCTTACGCCACACCTTAAGACGGCTTTCCGGGGCGAAAGCGGTTACCATTATCGACTCCTGATCGCTATCCTGGCTCAGTGAAGCCATTACCGCATCGGCTACCGCCACGGCTTTGGCATTTACATCACTTGTGCCGTTTACCCCCAACGCCTGCGCCAGAGAGTCCAACTTGGCGGTGTCTTTCAACTTAAACGGGGTTTTTCCCTGAGCGGTTGCTTTCAGTGTTTTTGCGGCATCTTTACAGTGGAAGGTGTATGCCGCTATCCCCATATTATTTTTATGCAATAAATTCCGCATTACCATTCCCTTGGCGTCGATCCCGCAAACGCCCCGCTCCACTTTACCGGGAACAATTCTACATGGCCCGTTACTGCACAACTGACAGCTTAATCCCTGAGTGCAATACTTCCGGCAGCGAATGGCCTCCTGTGCATCATAACGATCAGCCACACTTAATAAACCATCCTGCTTAACCTGCTCATACAACCGATTGATGTTCTCGTGCTGACTTACTTGATCCATGTCTTCCTCCTCCTTTTGCTAAGGTTACTGTTTTTCTAGATAGAGTTTTTTAGCCAGCTGCTTACCGGCGATAGTTAAAAAAACCCGCTCAATAATCCTGTCCAATTTACCTAAGTCATTAGTGTTTACCTCTTCAGCCAGATTAACCAGCATATCGGCATCATACAATATCCTGAAATTCAGGGTGTCGACTATGCCCGGCCGGTGGTGATGAGCTACGATGTCGCACACCTCATCGATCAACACTTTATTCATCTTAAGCTTTTCTAAAATAGCCCGGGCAATGGGAGGGCCTTCCAGCTCTTGATAATGCCCGGCAGAACTGCCGTGCTTTCTCTCGGCTTCGTGAACACCAATATCGTGGAAGATGCCAGCTGCCACAATCACCTGGTAGTTGCCGCCTTCAGCTTCATAAAGTTGCTCAGCATAGCCGGTAACGCTACCGGCGTGTTTTATCCGGCGTCGATCATCCCCGAAACAGGCCTGCATCTCTTCGAACATCTGTTCTTTATCGGGGATCATGTGCGTCACAGCTTATTCCCCTTAACCCCAATGACTTGTGTGGCCAGCGGAATATCGCCTGCGGCGGCAGCCAGCGCCTGTTTGACTATATGCAGCAGGCCATGGCAGCAAGGCACCTCCATATGCAGCACGGTTATGCTTTTTATACCCGCCTCACTAAAAATTTGAGTTAACTTCTGCTGATAAGCCGCCGCATCATCCAGTTTAGGGCAACCGATTACCAGCGTTTTGCCTTTTAAAAGATCCTGATGGAAAGCGGCGTAGGCAAAAGCTGCGCAATCGGCGCAGATCAACAAATCAGCCTGCTTTAAGAATGGCGACTGGGGAGATACCAGATGTAACTGAATGGGCCAATTGTTAAGACATGACGGCCCGCTTTCCGTAGCGGCTGTGGATTGCTCGGGCTTACGCTCAAAGCTTTGTGCAGCCGACCCAGGGCAGGCGCTGAATGACGGCTGCCGGGACTTGCTGAGCGCCAGGTGTTTCGCTACCGCCAGCTCATCGAATCCGGGGGCTTCACGCTCCTCTATGTTAATCGCACCCTGGGGACACTCCCCCAAACAAGCCCCCAATCCATCGCAAAATATTTCGTCAATCAGGCGCGCCTTACCATTGACAATCTGAATAGCCCCCTCGGCACAGGACGGCACACATAACCCGCAGCCATTACATTTTTCTTCATCTATATGGACTATCTTCCTCAACATGGCATTCATTGTAACCCCCCCCCTCGTGTAATATCTAGTATATCATGATCATGTGTTTAAAATATATACCTTGGGATAAATATATGCTTTGACTTAAGTCAAAAGAGGAATATTTTTTAAAAAAATTAACTGAGAACTGCATATAACCCGAATAATTCGGGCATTATTAACAGCAAAACCACATCTGCCTGATAATATTAATTTTGTCAGCTTCCACACAATAATTTTCAGGCAAGCAAAGTTATCATGGACGTTGGCTTTAGACTCTTTTTGATAATAAGTCCAGGCTATGCCTGGTCTGGCAAATCATATATAAACTTATGAATAGATCGGGATAAGAAATCCATGAAGCACCAAATAGAAATCCCTTATGCTTGACTTTTATTCCCGGTTAATATATTCTAAAACAACTTTTTATCCCACTAAATTAATCATGATACAGGGAACTACTCATGGAAGATGTCGTAATCGTAGGCGCTGGGGTAGCCGGTTTAACACTGGGGTATAAGCTATCAAAACAGGGCTATCGGGTAACTGTTATAGAGAAGGAAGCCACCGTAGGCGGATTGGCCCGTAGCTTCCAATATGATGACTTTATCTTTGATATAGGCCCGCACCGCTTCCATACTGAAGACCCCAAGGTTTTGAAATTTATAGATGAAATACTGGGGCAGAATGTAATCAGTATTCCCCGTATGAGCGGGGTATGGATGTTCGGCAATTTTCACGACTGGCCCTTGCGGCCCAAGGATCTATTCAAGTTCCCCTTTAAGGTAATGTGGCATGCTGCACTTGAAATGTTCACTAATACCCATAGGGAGGGGGAAACGTTCGAGAGCTATATCCTGAATCGGTATGGGGAAACGCTGTATCGGGTTTTCTTTGAGCCGTATACCGAGAAATTCCTGCATATAAAACCGAAAGACCTGCACCGGGACTGGGCTATATCCGGTATTGACCGGGCGGTAATAGATAAGAAGGTGAGCGTCAACAGCTCGCTGGATTTGTTGAAAACCACCCTGTTGCCCAAACCGATTAAAACCGAATTTTTATATCCCTCTTATGGGGGGATCAATGTCTTTGCTGAAATACTGGCCCAGGGCATACGGGAAAACAATGGACAGGTGCTGCTCGATATAAAACCAACTGCTCTTAGGGTGCAAAAAAACAAAATTGTTGAGCTACAATGCGGCAAGCAAAAATTTAAAGTTGATCAGCTGGTATGGACGGCGCCGATTGATGTACTCACCAACCTGCTTGATATGGCTGATCCGGGCTTAAGGTATCTGGCTATAGCCTGTTTCAATGTTGAAATAGAAGGCCCTCCGAGGCATGATTACCAATGGTGCTATTTCGGGGGATACGATACCCTGTTTAACCGCAGTTCCATTCCGCTGTTGTTTAGTCCGGCTACCGCACCTCCCGGAATGCACGGTCTATGTATTGAGGTGTCGTGCCTGGAAGGCGATGCCTGTTGGCGAAATCCGGATGCGCTGTCGGAAGTCCTCAAGTTTCAAATGAAAGTGGGTGGAATGTGTGAGGATACCAGTTTTATCCGCCGGATACATATCGAACGAATCCCCAATACGTATCCTATTTATGAGATGGGTTTTCAAAAACGGCTTAAGGATATAAAGGCAGCGCTGGGACAGACAGCTAATTTATCCCTGCTGGGGCGTACCGGTACCTTTTGGTATAATAACATGGATCATTCAATCCGCATGGCTCTGGATATGGCCGAAGATATTGTAAGTGGGCAGTCCAGGCAAAAGAGCTACGATAGAAAGCTATGAGTACCTCCTTAAAACCTCTGGTCTCAGTTATCATTCCCATATATAACGCTCAGGATACGTTGGCCTTATGTCTGGACCGCTTGTATCAATCCGACTACCCCAATTTTGAAATAATTTTAGTAGATGACTGCTCCAGCGACTCATCAGCGGAGATCGCCCAAAAATATCCGGCTAATCTCGTGCGCCTGACCCAGAACCAAGGGGCTGCTGCGGCCAGGAACCAGGGGGTGCAGAAAGCTAAGGGGACTATCCTCCTGTTTATGGATTCCGATATCCTGGTGGAGGAAGATAGTTTAACTTTGGTGGCCGAGGATTTAGGAGATAAAGGGATTGCCGGAGTGGTAGGCTTATTATCCCCCAAGCTTATGTTTACCAACTTCTCCAGCAACTATAAAAATCTCTATATGCACTATACCTACAGTATTCTTCCCCAAAGCGTGTCGGTATTCTATACCAGCTTTGCCGCTATCCGCAAAGAGGTTTTTGAAGCGTGCGGCGGTTTCGACGAAAAATACCGCCAGGCTACCATAGAGGATATCGAGGTGGGAGAACGTATTACCAGCCGGGGGCATAAACTTATCCTGGATAAGAGACTGCAAGTGGAACATGTGCGGCATTATTTTTTTGATGAGTTGCTCAAAACCGGGTTTAAGCGGGCTTTTGGGATTATGAAGATTATGCTCAGGAAAAAATTCAGTTCTGAGGAAAAGGCGGGTTATCAAACCAGTCCCTTTGGCTATCGAGCCGGTATCGGAATTTCTTTTTTCATCTTTCTGGCCTTATTAGGCTGGGTGGTAAAATGTGATCTTTCGCATTTGGTGGGGGCGGCTCTCTTGTATCTGCTCCTTTTTTTACTTAATATCGATTTTTTGCTGTACTTGCGGCAGGAGAAAGGTTTTAAGTTTTACTTGCAGAGTTGCGGCGCAATAGTACTGGATATGTTCAGTCATGGCCTGGGGGCGGTCTGGGGCATAATCAGCTTCTTCAGGGGTAAGGAATATTAGTGGGTGCCTTGATTTATAAGGATAAACATGGGATACATTGATTATCTAAGATATGGTCGCTGGGTGTGTTCTAAAAAAGGGGCCTCTCCCCTGTATTTTGTCTTTTTTGTAACCACCAAGTGTAATGCCCGTTGTAAACATTGCCTGTTGGGCAATCAGGATGTGGCCACTACCAATGACCTCACGATAGATGAGATCGAAAAGGTATCCGTCGGCATGGATGATATGCTGTTTTTACTGCCGACCGGTGGGGAGCCTTTTCTGCGCAAGGATTTAAGCGAGATTGTGCGCATATTTCACACCAACAATAATATAAAAAATGTGGTGATTCCCACCAACGGAGGTTTGGGTCAGCAGGTAATTGATACGGCTACTAAAATATTAAATACCTGCCCGGGGCTGGAGCTGGGAATTGATATTTCACTGGATGGTTACAAAGAAAAACACGATGAGATAAGACAGGTGCCGGGGCTGTTCGAGAAGGCGGTAAATACCTTTAAAGAACTGCGCAAGCTGGAGAAACAATATGACCACTTAAACGTCAATGTGGAGTCTACCGTATCCAGTTTTAATCAGGATGACCTGCCCAAGCTGTATGACTATCTGGTTAATGAACTGAAGGTTAATACCGTATTTACCCTGCTCACCCGGGGCAAACCCAAGGATCCGGCCTCCAAGCATTTTGATATTGCCAAATATCAGCAGTATGTCCAAATTCTGGAACGCGACATTAAAAACCGTGTATTGACCGGTTACTATAACTTTCCTTTTTGCGATGTGATAAACGCCAAACGTATCGTGCGCCATCGCTTGATTGCCAAAGTGGTTAAGGAAGGAAAATATCAGACGCCCTGCTATGCCGGCAGTCTGGGGGGGGCCATGTTCAGCAATGGTGATATTCTCCCTTGTGAGCTGCTTACCGACCGAAAACTGGGAAATGTAAGGGACTACAATTACGATTTTAAAGCAATATGGTTTAACGAAAAAGCGGATGAGGCCCGTAAATTTATCAAGGACAGCAAATGTTTTTGTACCTATGAATGTTTTCTCACAATAAATATCTTGTTCAATTTGCGCAGGTGGCCCCAACTCTTTAAGGAATGGGCCAATCTGAAAATAAGCAAGCTAAAACCCCAATCTAAAATTCAGGAATAAGATGATGCCAAGCCCGACATCAAATTGCTTTTGTCTTAAAAACTGTTTATTTTATGCCTGGCTATTTTAGTAATTGTAATCTTGATTAGAGTATGCTACTTTCACAACCATAAACATAAAGCCAATAAATAGTCCCTATTTACTATGGAACTGATCACCATTGGGAGGACAAAATGAAATGGAGATGACGTTGGAGGAACTATTACCCCCTGAGCGTATTTGTCTGGAGTTAGTTGCGGAGAAAAAAGAAGACGCCATTAAGGAAATAGCTGCTCTTTTGGCAAGTAGTGGGAAGCTATTAGACAAAAAAGCCTTCTTGGAATGTTTGCTTGAGCGAGAGAAATTGGAAACTACCGGAATTGGAGATGGGGTAGCCCTGCCGCATGGTCGAACCGATGCGGTAGGAGAAATGCTGATGGCCTTTGCCCGTTCTAAAAAGGGGATCGATTATGAAGCGCTGGATGACAGACCGGTACACCTGTTTTTTCTAATTGCGGCTCCTTTGAGTGGTTCTACCAAAGTGCTTAAATTGTTGGCCAAAGTTTCCCGATTGCTCCACAATGCCACATTTCGCCAGGCATTAGTTAAGGCGGAAACCAAAGCACAGATCATTGAACTCATAAAACAAAAAGGGCAATAGCTTATCATGATTGGCGTACAGCATTTACTAGTAATTGTGTTGAATAAAGATGAATTCCTGGAGGATATCCTGACTGCGTTTGTGGAAGCCGGGGTGAGCGGGGCTACCGTCATCGATAGTGTGGGTATGGGACGGGTCTTGGCCTATGATGTTCCCATCTTTGCCGGTTTACGCAGAACGCTGGAGGGTTCCCGCTCGGCCCCCTATAATAAAACCATATTTACGGTAATCCGGGATGAAGCTCAATTAAAAAATACGATAGACCTGGTTGAAAGTATCCTGGATTTGAGCGTTCCGGGAACCGGCCTTTTATTTGTTGTTCCCATTACTATGGTAAAGGGTTTGGCTACCGGCAGTCTGGAATTGTAATTTTTTACATAAGTCTATATGAAAGTTGGGAAGCTGTAGTTGTTTAACATACTGTTATCTTTGGGGATAGTTTCTCTACTTGGGTTGATTAGTGGTAAGCTCGTAAACCGGATAAAGGTGCCTGCGGTTGCCGGTTATGTTTTAATCGGGGTGATTCTGGGCGGCTCTGTTATAGGCTGGCTCAAGCCCCAGTTCCTGGATTCACTGGGTTTAATCAATGAGCTGGCACTGGGATTTATAGCTTTTACGATCGGTGCGGAAATGGAATGGGGCCTCATAAAGAAGCTTGGGGCCGGTATTATATCAATCGGAATAGCTGAAGCTTTCGGCGCCTTTGCTCTGGTAAGCATCGGCATGTATCTGAGGACGGGCAAATTACCCCTGGCCCTCATTTTAGGATCGGTAGCCTCGGCCACCGCTCCGGCAGCTACCATGATGGTGTTGCAGGAGGTAAGGGCCAAGGGGGTTCTCACCAGCACCCTTATCGCTATTATTGCTATAGATGACGCTATAGCGCTCATACTCTACGGGTTCGCTTCATCCATCGCCAAAAGCTTATTGGATGCCCATGCAGCTGTATCGTTAATGAAGATGTTCGTCAACCCCATGGTTGAAATCCTGGGGGCATTGGCAGTCGGCATATCCATCGGATATTTGCTGAGCTATGCGGTAAAAAAGGTTACTTTGTCTAACGATTTGATCATACTTGTAGTCAGCGTGGTATTGATTAACAGCGGCCTGGCCCAGGTGTTTCACTTTTCAGAACTACTGGCGGACATGGCGCTCGGGGCTACATTGGTAAACAAAGTGCCCGGCTTAAGCCGTCGAGTCGTAAGCTCACTGGAACCAATCACTCCCGCCATATATTGTATGTTTTTTGTGTTGGCCGGAGCCAGACTTCAGCTTAACCTCATAACGCAGATAGGCTTATTGGGGCTGGTATATGTGCTGACCCGCATAGAGGGTAAAGTAGGCGGAGTATACGTAGGCGCTACGCTATCCCATTCGCCCGCGGTTGTACGTAAATATTTGGGCTTTGGCTTGCTGAGTCAAATTGGGGTGGCGGTGGGTTTGGCGATTATTGTAGCCCATGATTTTCCAGCAGCCGTATATGGCGAAGCAGGAGCGCAACTAAGTCTGTGGGTTATAAATGTCTTGCTGTTTACAACCATAATTACGGAAATTATCGGTCCCATGCTTACCAAATACGCAATTATTAAAGCCGGTGAAAGTAAAGCATGATAAGTTGCAGTAGAGGGAAGATGTGCCATGTCTTTAAAAAGAGCGCATGTGCTTATTTCCGGCAGAGTGCAGGGGGTTTTCTTTCGGGCATCTACGCTGGAGGAAGCCCGGCGGTTGGGTTTGTGCGGTTGGGTGAGGAATCTTGCTGATGGCAAGGTAGAGGCGGTGTTTGAAGGCGAAGAGCAGTCAGTGGCCCAGATGATCGCCTGGTGTTATGCAGGTTCGGCTTATGCTTTGGTAAGGGATGTAGAAGTAATTACGGAAAATTACATTGGCGAGTTTGACACCTTCAGTATTAAAGGGTGGTAGTTTTTTAATGTGCAACGCTTTGATCCCGTAGTATGACCGGATCCACATAAAACGGATTGCGTACCGCCGTCCTGCCCCAGATGATGATAGGGTGTACTTTAAGTATATCCAGAATGACATCCCCCCTGAATTTGGTTAAATCATACTGGCAGATAGCCACCCCCTGATTTTTTCTTAAGTGATAATTAAGCCCGATTTCATATTCCAACAGCATTTCTTCATTAAGTGACTCCCGGCCCATCCAGTTCATATCTTTCACTAATCGCATCATGGGAAAGTCGGTTTTGCAGGGGTTAGCATAAATTGCATCCCAAAAACTACTTTTTTCCCCAAAATCGATATTGTGGGACGAGCTGTATAATCCTACAGGGTCCAAGATGGATAGTTGTCCTGAAGAAATGCTCGCCTCCACATCCACACCATGGCGCTCTAATCCGGTCTTTAACCATGGGTGCTCCCGCTCTTCCAGTATGTAATGACACTGCTCCCGGGTGTCAATCCCAGCTTTTAAGAAAGGTAATACCACTGCATCACGTTCGGCCGGTGAACGATAGAACCAACATATATGACTGCCTAAAGGGATGCGGTCGCCAGCACACCCCAGACAGGTACTTTCTTCGTGGCGCACCGCAGTTTTCTGTGACATAGGCGTCATTTGTATTTTCAGCTGTATGAAAATTTAGCGAACAGTATTAATCTGGTATTGCTAACTTGTAATATAGCATGTAGTGATAAAACTGTCAAGTGTATAAATATAAAATGGTGCGTATGGTGACACATCAACTACTGGCATGTGCAAAAAGGTTATTGCTTAGCAGGCTTTAGCCCGGAAAATTCGGGCAGGCACAGTCTGTTTATTCGGGACGTTGGCTCATAAACCTTATCTCACAAGGGATGTCTTGCGAATCTAGTACACCGTCAGACTTGTATTGACGGCTATAATATGTCATATTCTTTTTATTTTCACGGAAATAGAAAGGATAAGGCGCATGGCCAAAAAATATATTATCCGTTTGAGCCTGGAAGAACGTGCAGAACTGAGCAGTTT
>JAJRUU010000245.1 GCA_024277605.1 bacterium | reverse complement strand
TCCTTTCCACTCTAAGGTGGATAGATCATGGCATAAATCCCAGAGCAAATTGAAATCGAAAAAGTCTTTTTTGGGGTCAATCATCCTGATATACCTAATGTTTTTGTACCATTAAAATTTTTTTACCGGACAGTAGTGTAAGAAAACAGGGATAAAGGTTGTTGGAGATGGAAGAAAAGATTTGCTTGGGGACATTCGCAGTGCCTTAAAACGCCACGAAAACAAAGGTATTGCCAAAATCCCTTGCCGCTGCAACCCAAATTGTACCAAGGTCTTTGATTATGAAAGATTGAAGGTAATGGGGAAAAAACACAAAATGGAATTCTGTGAAATAGGTGATAAGGATATTAGTATAAATGAGTTATTAGATGGAACAAATCAGGAAAAGGCGGTTTCAGAAGTTAATGAAAAAACTATAAAGAAGGATGGAGGTACAACTGTGGAGATAAAAAACATAATAGGAAACGTTGGACATTTAGGTAATAATGATGCACAAGAAATACATCAACATCAAAACAATTATTCCTTTGATTCTGATGCTTTGGCAAATGAATTGGACAAGCTTCTTTCGTCTATGAAAAAATCTGCCGATGATAACAACGAGGAACATGACGATGACATTAAGACTCTAAAAGAAGCCAAGGAAGAGGCACAGAAAGGGAATAGAGACAAGGCGGTTAAATGTTTACGTAAAGTCAGCCAATATACCATAAAAACAGCAAGGGGTGTCGGTTTGTCTGTTCTCAATGCCATAATTGCTGATAAATTAGGGTATTAGTGAGCAATATTGCCAAACAACACTTTCAGCGTCCAACTTATTCAAATTCGGAGGATATATGCAAGAATTAAAGGTTAGCTTGAAAACGGTAACCCCCTTGTTTTTAGGTGGGGCAAATCAAGACGAAAAAGCTGAATTGCGAGTAGCCGTGTTGGCCCCCAAGGTGCCTAATGATTTTATGGGTGGGGCAAATCAAGACGAAAAAGCTGAATTGCGAGCGCCAAGCATTAAAGGTGCCCTGCGGTTTTGGTACCGGGCTATTGACCCGGATTATAGAAAACACGAAGAAAAAATATTTGGCAGTACGGAACACGGTCAAGCCGGTTTTTTGTTGCGGGTTTCTGAAAAGGAGGTAAAAAGAAGACCTGCTGAAAATGCACCGTGGATTCGAAAAAACACTGCATATTTGGGTTATGGCCCAATTACCAGAGATAGAAAACTGAAAAAACCTGTTGCAACAAGACCATATATAATGCCTGGGTCGACTTTTGAGTTATTATTATATTTTAAGCCAAACGTAGAAAAGCCCGAACGCATTAAGGTAGAAAGAGCTTTATGGGCACTAGTCACGTTAGGAGGTCTGGGTTCTCGCAGCCGTAAAGGTTTTGGTTCTTTAATGGTTGAATGGATACCCAAAGAAAGCTCCGAATCGCTTACCTGGCAATTTGAAACACGAGCGAAGTTAAGCAGCGCCATAGAAAAATTTTTGAAGGATGAAACCGTGCCCGGAGGCTTACCGCAACATACGTGTTTTAGCCGTGCGTCAAGGTGTATCGTGGTGCATGAAGCCCAGACCGGTGAAGACGCTTTAGAATGGCTGGGCCAAGAAATGCTGTCATACCGTTCCTTTAAAAGCCGGGAAAACGTATATGGTCAAAAACGATTCCAGGGTGATCATGATTTAATGAGAGATTATATCGCCCAGGGAACAACTCCTCCAAGCCCACCATTACGGGCTGCCTTTGGCCTTCCGCATAATTACTTCTTCACTTCCCTCAATTACGCTAAAGGAGCTGTAGATCTCATGGATAACGGTAAAGCGGGCCGCCGGGCAAGTCCTGTAATATTTCACATTCAAGGTTTAACCAACGGCAAATCATGTGTAGTCGCAACATTTTTACCGGCTCAATTGATTCCAAAGAACGATAAAGTTCGAATATCTGGTGATCGTCAAAATCCTGCGTATATAGCTTTGCCAAATGATTTTTCTGCGGTCGAAGGCTTCATGGATCGCTTAGCTGTTAATGGTAAGGAGGCATCTTTTCTATGAGCGATAAACATACCATCCACTTTACTTTTGGTTCTCCTCAAGATTTTATATCTCAAGCCCGGCGGACTCGGGATTTATGGGCTGGCTCTTATATTATGTCTTATCTGGCTGGAAAAGCTATGCGTGCTTTAGAAGAAGAGAACACTGATTCAGACGGTAGCAAACGAACCATCATATTTCCCGCGGTAGAAAAAGACCCCTTAATGCGAGCCATCAGGGAGCAGGTAACGCCTGACAAAACTGCCGAGATAAATACCCCTGAATATTTAGCGGCAATGGTGGGCTCCCTGCCAAACCGCTTTTCCGCTAAAGTTCAAGAACCAATAGATGGAAAGGTCTGTGTTGATGCCATCAAAGAAGCTTGGAAAAAAATTCAGGAGAAAGCCCTGGAGCATTTAAAACTTCGTGCAGAGGACTCCTTTAATCCAGATATGGAAATCTGGGACAGGCAGGTTAAAAATACCTGGGAATTCAGTTGGGTAATCGGCGATGAACACAATCTGCTTGACCAGCGCAAAAACTTGCGCACTCACTATCCCCCCCCTGAAAAAGGAGAAAAATGTACTATCTGCGGTGAACGGCAAGCCCTCAGTAAAAATGAATGTGACAGAAAAAAAGGAGTTAAAAAATGGTGGGAAGATGTTGCCAAAGATTTTAACGGTAGAAACAAAAAAAAGGACGAAGAAGGCAACGGCTTGCATTTTAACGAAGAGGGCAAGGAACGGCTATGCGCAGTTTGCACGATAAAGCGTATTTTCCCGCTTATTGCCAAACAGGCTATTGGCTGGGAGCAGTTACACAACTATCCTTCAACCCCTTACCTGGCGGCAATTGACTGGATAATTCAATTGTTAGACAAAACAGAGGGCGATGACGAACTTTCCCGAAAGGTTACAAAATTCATTGCCGCTGCCAAAGACGCCTGTAAATATAAACCTAAAAAACAGGGGAAAGGGGAGACAGCAACTAAAATCTGCGGCATTCATAAGCATCCCCAGATAGCAAAATATCGGTTGCTGGAAGATTTAGACGGAAACTTCTTTTTCCCAGATACCATCAGAAACAAAGAGCGATTTCTAACTCATTTAAATAAAAAACCGGATGGAGATAAAATTCGTAAAAAAGTATTTGATGCCCTTAACGAACTGATAAAGCAAGACGGTTTGGAAAAGCAATCTCCCTTTTACGCCTTGTTGCTTATGGACGGCGATAATATGGGTCAGTTGCTAGCAACTGACTATCCAGGGATTGCTCCAGACGAACACAAGCGAAATGTTTCGGATGCTCTAGCTAAGTTTACCGCCGAAGTCCCCAAGATTGTTTACGATAAGAACGGTGTGCTGATATACGCTGGCGGTGATGATGTGTTTGCCATGATGCCGCTTAATAGCGCTCTTGAATGTGCCAAAGAGATAAAAGATGCTTATTTAAGCGCCTTTAAAAGTCATGTCTCACACATCCCTCCAGAAAAATCCACTATTTCAGCCGCCATTGTTTACTCCCATATGAATAACGCATTAGGCACTTTAATCAAAGATGTCCATAAATTACTTGATGATGTAGCCAAAGGAAAGACCGGGCGGAATGCTTTTGCTGTTAGGGTATGGAAAAGAGGCGGGCCGATTATCACCTTCGCCAAGAAATGGGATGATAAGGATAAGAAAATCGACTGGATAGATGAATTAAAGCAGCTAAAAGAAGACTTTGGAAAAGACGACTATTCCTCAAAATTCTTTTATAAAATCCGAACATTGTTCGATCTGTTAGAACCTCAAGACGGAGCAGACGCCGGCATTTTCAACGATAGGCAAAGGGAGCAATTACTTGCCTCTGAATACATGAAAAACCGGACAATTTCTATCGACCTTGAAACAGCAGAAAAAAGAGTTAAAAAATTGCTTGCGTTCTGTGAACAAGATCGCTTAAACGCGGACGGGGCCATGCTCCTTCGCTTTCTTGATAAAAAAGGGGTGTAAGATGGATAAAACATGGCGATTTAATCCGCTGGACACGCTGTTCTTTAGAGACGGCATGTCTATTGAACCCGGTGAATCGGGCTGGCTGGAATCCATTTTTCCGCCCACACCCGCAACCATGCAAGGGGCTATTCGCACACGAATGTTGGCAAAGTTTACAAAAGATTTTGCTCATAAAGATGGTAAGTGGCTATGTACTGAAGACGATCTTGACTTAAATTTGGAGATTGGCGCCCCTGGTGACTTTAAAACCATAGGCAGATTAAAACTAAGCGGGCCCTTTCTTGTGTACAAAGATAAGCGGCTTTATCCCGCTCCCCTTGATCTGGTGAAAACCGAAAAGGAGAAAAAAGAGAACGAGGATAAATTCACCTATCTTGTCCCCGCAGAAAATCCAATCAAATGTGACTTGGGAGATATCCGGTTGCCAGTCACAAAAGGAAAAGATGTAAAAACGCTGGAAGGGGTGTACTTAACCGAAGACGATATGAAGAAAGCCCTGTTAGGTGAACCACTTAAAGAAAACAACCTGCACTTGTATTACCTGTTCGAACCGGAAGACAAATCAGTAAATAAAGAAGATGTTCTGGCAGACAAAGAATACCGCATCGGTTTAGCGCGTGACAATAGCAAACGCACTGCGCTAGACGGCCATCTTTATGCTATCTCACCAGTTCGTGTGCGTGAGGATGTATTGTTAGAGGTGGATGTAGGTGATGTTGACGAGCGGCTTCAAAAATTTGCTGACACCATACAAAGATTTGGCGCTGAAGGCAAGCTGGCCGGAATCTATACAGATAAGCAGCAGGAGACTTTCAATATTTCCGGATTAGCGGATAAAATAGACAAATCTGGTGGGTGTTTCAAACTGGTTCTGGTAACCCCGGCTAAATTCGGAGAAGATGGAAAATGGCTGCCTAATGGCTTTAAGAAAGATGATCAGGATGGCTGGACAGGGGAATTAAACGGTATCCCTTGCAATTTGATTTCGGCATGTATCGGTAAGCCGCAGAAATTCGGGGGGTGGGATTTTGTCAAAGGATACCCCAAACCAATGGAATCTTATGTTCCAGCGGGCAGCGTTTATTTTTTCAAGACAGCGGCTGACGTACAGGAAGTAATGGAAAAACTTAAGGGTTTTAGATTAGGCGAAGAAACCGCTTTGGGTTACGGTCAATTTTTACTTGGAACATGGGAGGATAAATAAGCAATGAGTGACGCTACAGATAGAGAAACACGTGTAATAACTTTGCTGGCGGAGACTTTTCTACACCCCGGCACCGGTCAAAGTACCGGGGTCGTGGATTTGCCGGTACAACGGGAAGTCCATACGGGCTTTCCCATGATTCAATCCACGGGATTAAAAGGCAGCTTGCGTGACCTAGCGGGGCAGAGGGGAATTGGTCCCGATATAATTAGAACTATTTTTGGGACAGAAGTTGAAACTGCCGGTGCAGACAAAACTGTTGCAGGTGCATTAACCTTAACCGACGCACGCATCCTTGCATTTCCGGTGCGCTCACTACAGCATGTATTTGTCTGGATAACCTGCCCTATGGTGTTAACCCGGCTTAAAAGAGACCTCGCTCTTGCTGGAATTCCCTGTTCTATTCCAGATAAAAAAGTGACAAAAGAAAAATGCAAGGTTGCAAAAGATGGTTTCTTTGATTCACCGCTTGTACTAGAAGAAATATCTCTTGAAATAGAGGAAGAACGCATTAATGGCATAGCGGATGAAATTGCCAAACGATGCCCGAACGATCAAGTTGGAGAAGCTATTAAGGAACGCTTGGTACTTATAAGCGATGAAGATTTCAAGCACTTTGTGACTTATGCTACTCAAGTATCGGCCCGCATTCAATTGACAGAAGAAAAAACCAGTAATAACCTCTGGTATGAAGAAACGTTACCACCGGAAACCCTTATGTATGCTCTGGCCTTGGCCAATAACCCAAGAAATGGCGGCGCTGGGAGCGTTAAAACTGCTGCTGGTGTTATGGAAAAAATTAAAACCGATTTATTTCCCAACGGGAAAATATATATACAAATCGGCGGTAATGAAACCGTAGGTCAAGGCTGGTGTTCAGTGAAGATTTCCAATGGAGGTACCCAATGAGCCGGACTCTAGAACAAAAACGAGCTAAATATGCTCTTGCTGATGCTGTTATACCTATTAAGGAAAAACACGATGATTTGAAAAGCAAAAAGGGGATAAATGAAGAGGCTGAGAAGGAATTTAAGAAATACGATAAGTTTGTTAAAAAATACGCAACATATGTGCGCCGGACACCAATTAGAATCCTCAATAACGGGTTAGGACAGGCATTGGCCTTTCTTCTCTCAAAACAGGAAAAAGAAGCATCTGCAAAACATTTTTATGAGCAACTACAAACTTGGTTATGCGGCATCAAGGATGACATGCATCCCATGCGAGTCTATACAACAGGTACACAAGATTTAATCAATCAGCTAATGGAAGGCACTCGCCAAGAGTATATGCGTGCCCAAATAGAGACACTTGCCCTACTTAATTGGATGAAAAAGTTTGCCGACGCCTACTTGCCGGAGGATAAAGAATGATGCTGCCTCTGTATAAATCACTTAAGGATGATTTTGCCAATATTGACAAAAAAACCGCTTATCCACACACTGGCCTTTTGTTCGACAAATATCCTGACAGGTGGTCTTACGATGAGCGCACAAATAGATGTACAATTGGGGATGACAAGAAAAAATTTTACAAGCAAATAGCAACCGATTTAATAAACACCAGTTCGCTAATCAATAAATCACTAAAAGAGACCAAAGCAAGACGAAAAGCATTGCTTGATGCTTCAGGTGGGCAACCTTTTGTGATTAAAACCACCTGGCGATTTGTTTCCGGTTTAGGAATGGGCCATCCATATGAAGCTGGCTTTATATGGCATAGAACACTTGGTGTGCCATACCTGCCCGGTTCAAGCATAAAGGGAATGATGCGTGCCTGGGCCGAACAATGGGCTGACCCCAAAGTAGATGTTAAAGACCTGTTAGGTGATACGGAAAAACAAATACCCGGTTGTTTAATCATCTTTGACGCCTTGCCAACAGCATGCCCCACTTTAGAGTTAGATATAATGAATCCTCACTATGCCCCCTATTACGAACATCCTCATGACCCTAACTACCCTCCCGCTGATTATTATTCTCCCAGACCCATTTACTTTTTAGCAGTAGCGGCAAATCAGGAATTTGAATTCGCCATAGCTCACAGAAAGCCCAAAGAAATTAATTCTGACGAGGAAGTTAAAAGGGGTATAGCCCTTTTAGAAAAAGCTCTCTCTACAATAGGCGCAGGCGGCAAGACAGCGGTAGGGTATGGTCAGTTTGGTTCAACTTCCATTGCAAACTCAAACAATACCGCCATACCTGAATCCAAAACAGTAGATTTTGAAAACACTACATTGATCCTTAAGCCAGGCAGTGGTGAGCTTTCAGCCAATATTGAGGTGGAAGGTAAATCTGTGACAGCACATGCTTCTGGCGAAGAAGCAAAAAAAATGAGATTATCTCTTTCTGAAACCTTGTCAAAGAGGTTAAAAAAGAAAAAATCTCTGGGCGGCCTGAAGCTAACCGTGGAAATAAATGGAAACACCTATAAAATTGTTGATATTGGAAAAACCGATCAGAGCGCTGGGACAACTTCCGATAGAGCAGTTAATTTTGGGAATTACCGGTACTAATAAAGAAGATTAATTTAAACCCTTTTCAGGAGGAAACCGATCTGGATAAAAAACTCAAATGTTTTGTGATTATGCCGTTCTCTGATGAATTCAGTAATACCAGAGAAGCCATTGTTAATGCACTAACCCATTGCAAAATAGATTATATTATCATGGACAAAGAGCATTTTACCGGAAAAATAATTGATGAAATATATACCAAAATAACGAACGCCCATTTTATTATAGCTGACATTTCTATTGTAGCAACGGATATGTTTATTAAAGACAAATATCATTTAAATTCAAATGTATGTTATGAAGTGGGTTATGCCCGTGGTTTAGGAAAACCAATAATTTTTGTTTCCGATTCAGTGAGAGAAACGGCTTTTGATCTGGCTGGATATAACCAAATTAAATACGATAAGAAAAACACAGGAGATCTAAAGGAAACATTGATTACAAGGATAGGAAATATTATAGAGAAAGAGATTAAGAAATCCATTATATGCTTCACCGCAGAAAAGCTTAAAGATAAGCTCGATCATGCATTAGCAGACCTAAAAAATTCGTACGAATTTTAATTCAAAGATTATTCGGAAAGAGATAGCATCAAGGGCTCTGATTGTTTAGGGATAGTTTATTATCACCCTAAACCACCAGGTGAATCAGACCCCAATTTTGTTAAATTAATTCACACCATAAAAAATAATTCAATTCCTTTATCCGTAGCAATCTATACAAAAAATACGTGCGGTACAGATTGTGCTGATTTAGAAGTATTAACCGGTATCAAATACAAGTTCAGTGGTATGCCAAGCACCCTTTGTGATTACATTAAATCATGGAGGTGAAGCGAGAAATACGGGAGGCCATGCGGCATGGCTAATCTATACCTTACCGAGCAGGGAGCGGTTTTGCGCAAGACCGGCGACCGGTTGCTGGTGGAGAAGGATGGGCAAGTCCTCCTGGATGTACAATGCCATAAGATCGACACTGTGCTTATCTTCGGTAATGTGCAGTTCACCACCCAGGCGGTGCATGAATTATTTGAGCATGGTATAGAGCTGGCCCTGCTTACCACCACCGGCAAGCTCATCGGCCAGCTTACCCCCATAATGCCCAAAAACATAGAATTGCGCATGGCGCAGTATAAGCGCTATCATGAGCCGGAGTTTGTGCTGGCGGTTTCCAAAGCAATAGTAAGCGGTAAGCTGTATAATGCCTTAAAGCAGATAAAGCTGTTTGGCTATTACCATAAAAACATTGACCTGTCTGCGGAGGAAAAATCGCTGCAGGACAAAACAGATTCCGTAGGCCGCTGCGCATCTACGGAGAAACTCTTAGGCATTGAAGGTTCTGCGGCAAAAGTTTATTTTGGCGCGCTGGGTAAAATGATACTGGTGGATAACCTGACCTTTACTTCCCGCAAAAAGCGTCCGGCCACCGATCCGATAAACGCCCTGCTGTCATTTGGCTATACCCTGCTGTTTAATGAAATCAATTCATTGCTGGACGGCATCGGTTTTGACCCTTATATTGGGTTTTACCATAAGCTGGAATATGGAAGACCATCGTTGGCCTGCGATTTAATCGAGGAGTTTCGGGCGCCGGTGATAGATCGTTTTACGCTGTCGCTTGTCAATAATCGCAGCATAGGTCCCCATGATTTCTACCGTCACACAGCGAGTGGGGGCATGTATTTAAAGCGTGATGGGTTAAAAGTATATTTTGAGAAGTACGAAAAATTTATGCAGCAGGAGTTTATCCACCCGGAGGCAGAAGAAAAACTAACCTTCAGAAAAGCTCTTCGGCATCAAGCGCACAAACTGGCCAGGGCCATTAAGGATGGAGCGACATATCAGCCGATAACCTTTGGCAAATAGGGAGAAGATGCGCTATATAATTTCTTATGATATTCCTGACACAAAACGGCCAGCAAGCTGGCTTTTTTACTGGCTATAGCAAGGCTTTGGGTGGTAAAGATGCGTTATATAATTTCGTATGATATTCCTGATACAAAGCGGCGGACAAAAATAGCCAAGATATTACTTGATTTTGGTGACCGGGTGCAATATAGTGTATTTGAGGCGGAATTAACGGATGATTTATATCAGAAAATGCGCTGGCGCTTAAAAAGGTATATAGTTGAAAAGACAGATAATCTTAAGATATACAGGCTATGCGGAAATTGTGCGGCTCAAATTGAGCAATTTGGCAGCGGACAAGTTATTGAAAACAAAGATGTTTATATTGTGTAATTTTAAAAAGAGTAGACTTATGAATTTGAGCTGTTTTTGAGGGGGGTACGGAATTTGAGTAACATACTGATAAATAACACATAATTAAAATGGAGGGAGGTGAGCGTGCACAGAAAAATGATTCTAAAAAGGGGGTACGGAATTTTGGGGGTGCGAAGCCGCGCTGGTGGCGGGCAAAAAGGGGTTCCTGTAAGAACCTGAGACCTGATACGGAAGGGATTACGACTCTATGGCGGTAACCAGCACCAGCGCCTTGGGCTGCGTAAGAACCTGAGACCTGATACGGAAGGGATTACGACATCCTGCAATAGGATCTCATCGGCATCCACGTCAACCTGGTGTAAGAACCTGAGACCTGATACGGAAGGGATTACGACATTAACGAATTAGCGGGG
>JAJRUU010000244.1 GCA_024277605.1 bacterium | reverse complement strand
CGGCCTGTTTCTTTAACATAAATGTTTTGTTTTTCAAATATAAAGGGCTAATAATCTAAATGTCAACCTTATTGCAAATCAACAACCTATTCAAAGCGTATGGTTCCCAAGTGATTTTTAAAGATGCGAATCTTACTATTATCACAAAGCAGAAAGTGGGTGTGCTTGGTAGAAACGGAGCGGGGAAATCCACCCTGTTTAAACTTATCGTTGCCCATGAAGCTATAGATTCCGGCATACTACTAGTTCACAATAAAGCGCGTTTAGGTTATTTAGAGCAGCAAGATCAGTATGAATTAACTGAAACGGTTATAGAGTTTCTTATGCGCTACACCGCTCGAGAGGAATGGCTCTGTGGTAAAATCGCCGCGTCCTTCCAGCTTAAAAATGATCTTTTGTATGCCAAAATCGGGAGCTTGTCAGGTGGATACCAAATGCGGGTTAAGCTTACCGGGATGCTGTTAAAAGAACCCAATTTACTGCTTCTGGATGAGCCTACTAATTACCTTGATTTAAGCACGTTAATTTTGTTGGAACAATTTTTAAAAACATATCGGGGCGGATACCTGGTGATCTCTCACGACAGGGAATTTTTGAGGAATGTCTCTGAGTATACGCTTGAGGTAGAGCACGGGGGCCTCTTCTTATATCCCCGGCCACTAGAAGAATATCTGGCTTATAAAGAGGAACAATTAGAACTAAAACAAAAACATAATGTTAAAATTGAACAACAGCAAAAAGATTTACAAGTATTTGTGGATCGATTTCGATCAAAAGCTTCTAAAGCACGCCAGGCTCAATCAAAGATAAAAATAATTAACGCCCTTAAAAAAATAGATATCCCACACTCAATAAGTACAGTTCGCATAAACATCCCCAAAATAGAAGACAAAAAGGGATTGGCCCTGCGCTGTAATAACATATCTATCGGATATGCCGGCAAAGTTGTAGCTGATGAGATCACCTTTGATATCAGCAGAGGGGAACATATTGCTATCCTTGGCGATAACGGCAACGGTAAAACGACATTGCTTAAAACTTTAGCCGGCGAGCTTCCGTGCCTTGCCGGGAAAGTGCGCTGGATGCCGGATATAAAAATAGCTTACTATGCCCAACATGTCCCGGGCATGTTAAACCCTCAACAACAAGTTGGGCAGTATCTACAAACTGTAGCCGCTCCAGGCGTCAGTATTCAAGACATGTATAAAATGGCAGGTAATTTCTTATTCAAAGGCAATGATCTGAAAAAGAGCATTTCTGTCCTAAGTGGCGGGGAGCGGGCCAGGCTTTGTCTGGCGGGCCTGCTTTTGCAAAAAGCCCAGATACTGTTGCTTGATGAACCGAATAATCACTTAGACTTTGAAACCGTAGAAGCCCTCGGTTCTGCCCTCGCAACATGCAATAGCACCATGTTGTTTGTAAGCCATAACCGTACTTTCGTTAATTTGTTGGCCACCGGTATTATTGAAATAAAAAACGGAAAAGTATCCCGTTACCCCCACAATTATGAAGAATATGTCTATCATCTGGAACAAATCATGTCAGATGATAACAATAATGGGGATAATATTAAAAAATCCCCAATCGAGCCGCTTAACGATAAGAAACCAAACGATTATCAAAAAAGGAAACTTCTTGATGCCGAGCGGCGAAAATTAAATAAAAAGGCAAAATCCCTTGAAAAATCAATCGCCAAACATGAAGCGGAAAAACAAGAGATCATAAAGGATTTTGAAATAAATCCAATCTATTCACAAGCCAGAAACGAACATCTGTCTAAGATCACCAAATTGCTGGAAGAGCAAGAAAGAGCGTGGTTGACACTACAAGAAGCGCTTGAAGAATTGGGCACAGAAATTTAACAAGGTTTTAAATGGCTATTGACCCGAAAAATTCGGGTCTTGTTATGGGCGAATCGACATTTAGTTGAAAATTATAAATTTATCAGCTTCCCGATCAACCGCCTCG
Source organism: bacterium (assembly GCA_024277605.1). Taxonomy (GTDB): domain Bacteria; phylum SZUA-182; class SZUA-182; order SZUA-191; family JAJRXT01; genus JAJRUS01. The sequence goes on along the minus strand of JAJRUU010000244.1, from coordinate 1,196 downwards.
GAAAAAACCAAGGGTAGGGTGGGCTTTAGCCCGCCATAATAGAGTGTCGGACTAAAAGGCCGACCTACCCTCAGACAAAGCCAAGTCAAAAAGCCCAACTGGTTGGGCTAGGCCCGGGGATGGGATTTATCGTAAACTTCCAAAAGCTTTGCCATACTGACGTGGGTGTACTTCTGGGTAGTAGACAGGCTGACATGCCCTAAGAGCTCTTGTATATCCCTGATATTAGCGCCGCTATCCAAAAGGTGGCTGGCGAAGGCATGCCGCAGGGTATGCGGGCTGATGTTTTTACTGATTGCGGCTATTCTTACGTATTTATGCACTATCCGACCTACGCTCCTCACCGATAGGCGTTTATCGTATCTATTTATAAATAACGCCTGGACAGAAAACTTATCAGCTATCTTCCTGAGCGCTAAATATTCCTTAAGGGCATTATGCGCTTTTTTGCCCATGGGCACCAGCCGCTCTTTTCTACCCTTACCTCGTACCTTCAAGCAATCGGTTTCCCAGTTAATATCACCCATATTTAAACCCGCCAGTTCACTGGCCCGGATGCCGGTGGCATACAGTAACTCAAGCAGCGCCTTATCACGCAGGCCCAGTTTATCTTTGGCCTCCACCACATCCAACAGACAAAAGGTTTCATCCACGGTAGGCGGCAGGGTCAGCCGACGCTCCAGCTTGGGGGTGGAGATATAGCTGGCGGTATTATCGGTGAGATGGCCCTGGCGGCATAAGAATTTATAAAATGAGCGGACAGCGCCCAGCTTTCTGGCGACAGATGAGCGTTTCAGTTGGCGTTGCTGCAAGTGGCTCAAAAACCCGCGTAAATCTATTAAACTTAATTTTTGAATATCGACGACAGGGGAGGGGGACTGCTCAAAATAGCGCTTAAACTGGGCTAGATCCCCGGCATAAGCCTTCAGGGTATGCGCTGAGACATTACGTTCATATTCTAAGTGCTTTAAGTACAGTTGGATGTAGTCTTGTATATCCATCGTCTATCATATAGCGCTTTTTGCTTTATGTGTCAAGCTCGCTTAACTTTAGGGGGCTAGGAGTCTGTCGGGCTTAAGTTGTCAAAAATAGTGAACAAGCCGCAATTAATAAATAAATCCGCAGACAAACGTTTTTTAATTATCAACCTGATACAAAAGTCGGTTTTTCCGGCAAACTTACGCTTAAATTTATCT
>JAJRUU010000243.1 GCA_024277605.1 bacterium | reverse complement strand
ATTGTCAATTCAACGGTTTTATTTTGTCAAGTGATCAAACAAAACGCCCGGCATGGCTTTTCCGGCAAAAAAATCTTATGGCGTTAAGCACATTATACTATTTAATGTTTTAGTTGGAAAGTGGTATAGCTTTAGTAGGTGCTGTGCTAGATGGAATGCCCGATTAAATTATTTAAATTGGCGTCTGGCCTTTGTGGTTTCTTTTGGATCGCTAACTGGTTCTGTTTTAGTTATCTGGTTATATAAAAAGGATATATTAAGCCTCATGTGCGGATGTATTGTATTTGCTAAGTTGATAAATTATAAAGATAGATTATAGAATTATGAAATAATTAAATGCTGTTTTAAAATTTCACTTGACTTACATTAATATATAAAATAAAATGGCATAAAACAACAACCTAAAAATAAAAATATTGTTTTATATAGTAGTGTGTTGCAGTATATCTATGTTAACAGATGTTACTATGGTGTGTTTTGTTCCAAAGTATACGACCAGTTTGTCGAATGTTTTTAATAATGAAAAACAAGCAGAAGGTCAGTATTGAAGAACCCCAAGGTTTTTAATTATGTTGAGAAGGTTGGATCGCAAGTTGTGGATTTGTGGGGTAATCTCAATCGCTGATTAAAGAAGTTTTTGATCCGGGATGCTTTGTTTATCCTGTCCAGGGAATAAATTATACATGCGTGTATATGCGGATTTTAATTCAAGGAGGAAGGCAGATATGTCTAAAGGCAAAAGAGGGGTGAGTTATTATCGCAACAGTTTGCTTGTTGTAATTTTATTGTTGGCGGGATTTCTTGTCTTTCCACAGTTTATGGTTGGTTCCGCATCGGCGGCAGATGAGGAGAACTGTCTCATGTGCCATAAACACCGCGGGATTGCCCGGATAGATGGGAAGGGAAACCTGCGGGTGTTTTATGTAGATGAAGACGCCTTTGGCAGATCGGTGCATGGTCGGGTACCCTGCCGTGGTTGTCATGTCAACATAACTGAGATTCCCCATAAAGTTCAGGCTAAGAAAGTGAACTGCGGTACCCAGTGCCACAAGAAAGAGCCCTCCACCGGAGTAGATTTCTCCCACCGGCCGGTATACACCAATTACATGAGAAGCGTGCATGGTACCGATTTGTCAAATCCGGCGCCTGGAAAACCGGTATGTAAATACTGCCACCTGAACCCGCTATATACCAGGACTTTTGGCAAAGGAGCCGATATATCCAGACAAAAGCCCATTGAGAGAGTTTTGGCGCGCTGTATTGCTTGCCATACTGACAAGGATTGGTCTACTACCTTCTATATGCATGTGGAGCACCGCCTGATGAAAAGAACCTTCAGGAGCCGATTGAAGATTGTAGAGTTGTGTGGCAGTTGCCATGAAAATCAAACTCTGATGAAAAAATTGGGCCTGTCGGAAAATTCGGCAAAGGCGGTACAGACGTATAAAGCAACATACCATTATAAGGCGCTGACTTTGGGTAGAACGGATACTGCTGATTGTATAGATTGCCATACCCATTATGAGCCCTATAGTCCCCACAACGTTCATCTGATCTTACGCAAGAGTGATCCTGAATCAGCTATTAACCCGGAGAACAAGGGTTCGATTTGCGGTCAAGCAGATTGTAATGATGGGACTAATGCTTCAGGCCCACATGCCGGTCCTGAGCTGGCAAATCTCAACCTGCATGCGGATTTTGAAAGTCCCAGCAATCCGATAGAGTTCTGGGTAACCCAGGTTTTCTTTTGGCTTACATATGGAGTATTTGCCCTATTATTTATCTGGATGTTCCTGGAGTTGTTGAGGCGACTCTTCTAATATACTTGATTTGATTAACAAAACACTGGCTTGCCATATATAATAGTAAGGAGGTAGTAGAATGGCCGAAACACATGGTAGATTATTTTACCGGACAACACTGCATCAACGTATCCAGCATATCGTAATTATGGTTACCTTCGCCCTTCAGTGCCTTACCGGATACCCATTGAAGTTTTCGGGAGCGGCCTGGAGTTACCCCCTGATTAAGCTCTTTGGCGGGGTTTATATGGCGGGCAGGATTCACCGCATATCTGGATTGGTTATGCTGGGTTTGTTTGTCTGGGTGCTGACCTATATAGTAGTTACTACGATACAAAAATGTCTGCTAGTATTTAAGGAACAACCTGTCGAGAATTTTAATGACGGGTTTGTCAAGGTTGTTAAGGTAGTATATAACCTGCCCATATTTCCCCGGGCTAAAGACGGCAAAGATATTGTAGATGCACTCAAATATTTCTTTTTTCTCTCAGATCAGCCGCCGGATTACGACAAATTTTGCTGGAAAGAAAAATTTGATTATTTGGCTGTTTTCTGGGGCATTCCGGTGTTCTCCCTTACCGGGCCATTTATGTGGTGGCCGAGCTTGTTTACCAATGTGGGAGTTCCTCCTGTAGCTATTAACATTGCCCTGATCGTTCATAGCGATGAGTCATTCCTGGCTATGACAGTTATCTTTATCTGGCATTTTTATAATGCGCTCTTTTGCCCGGAAAAATTTCCAATGGATGGTATGGTGATCAGCGGGACAATTTCAGAAGAGATGTTGGCCCATGAGTATCCCGGTGAATATCGCCGCATCATGACTGAGGAAGGAGAGGATGGTCCCTCTATCGTTAGACCGGAAGAAGAGTAGTCTTAAATTGGATTAAACGAGATATTATTTAACTTATTTAATTAACATTGGGATGGAGTGAGATTCTATGGAAACGGTAAACCTTGGACACGAAATATTTCACACAATGCAAGTCATGTCTGAAGTAGGCCTAGCCATGTTTGCTTTTATGACGGTGATGTTTATCGTCTATCTGGTGTTGGGTAAAATATAACACCTGTAGGTTGTCTGAATTTAGATGGCTAGTTGCATTGTCGGGCTGTTCTGCATAAGCGCTGGATTTGTGAGAGATTTAGGGTAATCCAAACGGCAGAGGGGTTGATTGATCGTTTGGCGGAAGCCTGTTAAATTGATAAGCGGTAGCTTTAATTTTGGGATTTAATCCTAAGTTGTAATGTGGCTGATATGTAAAGGATTGGCGACTGCGTAATTTCAGTATAAACAGATGGAGGTGTCTTATGTCCGAGATTAACCAATTTCCTAGTCGGGTTGAAACAGGGCTTGGTGAAAATCAAGTTAGCGAGATTAAAAAGAAAGAATTTAAACCACCTCATCCCCACGGATTGACCCCTTTCCAAAAGTTAGTTTGTGTGGTGGAATTGATAGGCGTTGCTATGTTGATATATTTGGTAGCGAAGGTCATCGTTACTAATGTAGTGCATCTTAGCCATGTGCTGCATTAGAATATAAGCCACGGACTGAAGGGGTAATTTGTTTTACATAAAATTACTCCTAAATACATAAATTCATTGAGGAGGCATAATGAAAAGAAAAGGCGGTTATCTATTATTTATAACGGCACTTATGGTTGGAGTCCTAAGTGTTGGCTGGCAAATGAATTGGGATTTTGCAACTCCTGTTTATGCCCAGGGAGGTGAGTCAATTAGTGGGTTAACTAAAAGCAAGGATTCCGGGCTAACCGCCGAGTTAGAGAAGACGTGGGACTATTTACAGCGACGTCATTTCCATTCATATCCTGAGGATGATATGCCGGATAACCCTAATCCAGCGCTTTGTTCCATTTGTCATGGTAGCAATCCCCACCAAAACGCCAAGAAAACCAGGTCTATACTAAACATGCACACCATATTCATGGCTTGTGAGACGTGCCATTTTAAATATGATCCCAAAGAGGCCAGTAAATTCGGTTTTCGTTGGTATGATGGTACCACTGATATTCAGGCCAGCCAGCGGCATTACGGCACGAAATATGATCCGGTTAGCGGGGTAGTGCTAATGGAGAGTGAGGCGACACTGTTTAAGATCACTCCTTTTCTGAGAAGGGGTGGAAAGTATTATATGATCAATATGAGACAGGATAATCCCTGGGCACAGAAGATGTTGGTTAACCGTGATCATAAGTTTACTCCACAGGAACAGGCAAAACTTAAAACATCTATCCACGCCAGCATCGAAACCAAAGGCCGTGAGTGCGGAGAATGCCATGCGGTTGATTCGGTAATAACTTTCAGGAAGTTAGGTTTTGATGCAGAACGAGTGAGGGATCTCACCGGCTTGAATATCGTGGGTATGGTGGAAAAATACCAGAAATTCTATATTCCAGATATATTCAAACAAAGAAGGCAATATGAGGCACCTGTCATTGAAGAACGGGCTGAAAAATAGAGGGCTGCTAAGGCGGCTGTTGATCTTGGCGCTGGGCTGTTCTTTTTCGTGGATGCTCGTCTGCCTGAAGCCGGGGGTCAGTGAAGCCTTTGCGGTAAAGATAGTCAAATATCTGTTTGAAATTAAGGGCGGCCCCAATTCACCATTTAACCAGCCCACTGATTTGGCGATCGGCAGAGAGGGAAGGATCTATGTTTTAGATGGGGTTAATGCGCGGATACAGGTATTTGATAGTCAAGGGAAGTATTTATTTAAGTTTGGGGCGTTTGGATCAGGAAAAGGCGAGTTAAATATGCCGGTGGGGTTGGATGTCGATCGTCAGGGCAAGGTTTATGTTGCTGATAGTCGCAATCATCGTCTCCAAATTTTTGATCCCGACGGGAATTATCTAAAAACGGTGAAATTACCCAACGAGGGGGTTGAGCAGGCTCCCGATCCGGTTGACGTTCTAATAGTCAGTCCGTATGACGAGCCGGAGACCATCTTTATTACAGATAATGATAACCATCGTGTCTTGGTCTATGATAAAGAAAGCCTTGAATTGCTTTATCAGTTTGGATCTCGTGGTTTTGAAGATGAGGGTGGGAGCTTTCGTTACCCTTTCAGTTTAGCCGCTGACTCAGCAAATGAGAATATATTTGTAGTGGATGTGCTGAATACCCGGGTTCAAATGCTTAATCGGCAAGGGAAATATATCAGGAAGATAGGTGGCTGGGGTATTAGAGAGGGCACTTTTTTTCGTCCGAAAGGCGTGGCAGTTGATGCAGATGACAATATATACGTTACTGATAGCTATATGGGAGTTATCCAGCTATTTAAACCCGATGGTTCTTATAAAAGCGTAATTGGAAAGCGAAAAAATGAGGAAAGTAAATTTAAAACTCCAATAAGAATTTATATTGACCACAACCAGCGGTTATTTGTAGTGGAGGAGCTGGCGCATAGAGTTAGCGTATATAGCTTACTTTAAAGTCGGACAAAAAAACAATAAAAATAAAAGCGTATATGCTGATTTTTAGACAAAAGTTGTTTGCGTTACCGATAATTATTTTAGTTGTAGTGTTTTTTTGTTCACCGGCTATAGCTCAGATGCTGTCCTCCAAAAGAGAATGTGCTATATGTCATATTGCCTGGATGGATGATTTTAAGATGACAGGAAAAAAAATCTTCGTTGATCCCATTGTTAGAGGTGAAGTGATTATAGCTGGCCGACAGGGAGTAGTAAGCACGGAAGAGATTTGTTATACCTGTCATGATGGGGCGGTGCTGGATTCGCGGGATAAAACCTGGATGCCCGGTAGTCACCCGGTGTATGTCAAACCCTCCAAGAACGTTAGCATTCCTAAGTCCTTCCCGTTAGATAAAGATGGCAGAATTTTTTGTGGTACCTGTCACAGCGCTCATGGGGTGGATTGGGGTAAAACTTCGGATGAGCAGAGTATGGGGAAAACTATTTTTTTGCGTCATGATAACCCAAATTCATTTATCTGTCGGCAATGCCATGTGAATAAGGTTGACGGTAAAGAGCACAACAACCATCCCATTAATGTAACTACCATAAAAATACCTGAAGAATTAGAAAAAGCAGGGGGAAAAATCGGTATGTCTCCCGATCAGGTGATTTGTGAGAGTTGTCACAAGATTCATGGGGCCAAAACAAACTATAAGCTGCTGATAAAGGGCATACAAAATAGCGAGTTGTGCGGTATCTGTCATACTGACAAATACGCCGTGAATCGAGAGGAGGCCGCACGTAAACGTACCCATCCGGTTAATGTAGTGCCTAAATATGCCAAAATTGATGATGGCATAATAAAAAAGGGTGGGCGTAAGGGGGCGCAGGGCAAGATAGTCTGCAATACGTGTCACAAAATGCATAATGCCCCCAAGGGCACTAAAATCTTAGTAGAGAAAAACAGGGCATCTTCACTTTGTATTAAGTGTCATGACGATAAATATAATGAAATAGATAAAACCAAACATGATATGCGGCTGGTCCGTAAGGATGACAAAAACATTAAAGGGCAATCCCCTAAACAAGCTGGGGTATGTGAAATGTGTCACTTGTCGCATAATGGAAAAGGGGCCAAGATGTGGGCTCGCAAACCGGGTAATGACGCTGATCCGATTGCAAGCCTTTGTACGAGTTGCCATGTCGAAGGAGGTGTGGCCGGTGAAAAGTTAATAGGCCCCCATGACAGGACCCATCCATACAATGTAAACATGAAGGAATCTAAAATTGCTGACGGCGATACCACGCTACCCTTGTTTAGTCCAGCGGGAGTCAAAATTACCGATGGAAAATCAGGTAATGTAAGCTGCGGCAGTTGCCATGATGTCCATCGTTGGAGTTCTGTATCCTTGGACAAAAACGGTATCGCTAAGGCCGAGGGGACAGCTGGCGATAGTTTCCTGCGTATAAAAAATGATGTTGGTTCTCCGCTTTGCGATGATTGTCATATTGATAAAAGCTTCATTGAGATGAGCGATCACGATATGTCTATGATGGCCTACAAGCATCCCCGCTCTCACTGTATCCAGATATTGGGTGAGGGAAAAGATGAAATGACGAAATTGCCCAAAGCGGCGGTACATAAGTTGCTGGGTAAATCGGAAGGGGCAACCGGTATTTGTGGTACTTGTCATACCCCGCATAATGCCACTTCTTACCGCTTATGGAATCGTCCTTTAGGCGAGGGCAAAGATGAAGGAGAAAAATTATGTTTTTCCTGTCATTCCAATGGTAATATAGCCGAGGTAAAGCAGGTGGGGGAATATACTCACCCTGTGGGTGTTTCAATTACCAATCTGGGACCTGATATAAATACGGAATTGCCAACTTATACCGATGACCTGAAGCGGCAGAAAAACGGTAAAGTAATGTGTTTTTCTTGTCATAATATTCATCAATGGGATCCCAACAAGAAGAAGAAGGGGCCAGGTAAGAAGACCGAAGGCGATACCAGTAATAGTTTCTTGAGGATTGCTGCCAACGACTATAAGTTTGCCTTATGTGATAGCTGCCATGTGGATAAGAAGTTGATTAAGGGTACGGATCATGATATGACCATTACTGCGCCTAATGCCGAAAATGCAAGGGGTGAAACTGTAGCGCAATCCGGGGTCTGCTTTGTCTGTCATAATGTGCATAATGCCATGTATAAATACCGGCTGTGGAATCGAGAGCTTGGACCGGGAAATGACGGTATATCTGAATTGTGTAAAAGTTGTCACTCAGATGGGCGGGCAGCTGAGAAAAAGCAACCGGGCACGCACAGTCATCCAGTGGGCAAGAATATTATAGGAGCTACCAAAGATTTGCCGGTACCGTTTCCCACATATGACGATAAATTGCATAGGGTGACTCAAGGTAGAGTCCTGTGCAGTTCCTGCCATAACTTGCACCAATGGGATCCGAACAAAAAAGAATTCGGGCCGGGTAAAAACACGGAAGGGGATCGCTTAAACAGCTTTCTGCGTGCCTCCAATGATAAGGGATATGCTTTGTGTGTGCAGTGTCATAAGGGTAAGGAAACAGTGGTGGGTACCAAGCATGATCTGGGTATAAGCGCTCCGGATGAGAAGAATTATTTTGGACAGACTGTGGCGCAAAGCGGGGTATGCGGAGCCTGCCATCAGGTACATAACACCTTAAACAATGTGAGGTTATGGTCCAGGCCGTTTGGTCAGGGAGATGATGTTATCTCTAAACTTTGTCGTAGTTGTCATGCTAAGGACAGGGTGGCCAGTAAGAAGGTAATCAGCTTTGGCAAAAACTCACATCCCATTAATGGCAATATTCTGACGGCTGATGGAAGTACGACCTTTCCACTGTTTACCTTTGAAGGCAAAAGGGACACTGAAAGAGGGCGTGTGTTTTGTGCTTCTTGTCATGATCCGCATCAGTGGGATGCTTCAGAGAAAAAGACTGGTACCGGGGTGCTGGTTGAAGGGGATCAACATAATAGCTTCTTGAGAAAAAACAATTTACCGGAACCCGATTTTTGTGCCGATTGTCATGCGCAAAAGGCATTGGTGGCAGGCACTGACCATGATTTAAGAATTACCGCGCCTGAGGCCAAGAATCTGTTGGGCAAAACTGCGTCAGAAGATGGGGTGTGCAGCGCCTGTCATATCATCCATAATGGCCTTAATGATGTTCGATTATGGGCGCAGCCATGGGGGCCGTCATATCTTAAGGGATGGAATGAGATGTTGGGAGTTAAAGATGATAGGGCTGTTCAGTTCTGTACCAGCTGTCATGCTCCTGACCGTCCGGGTCAGGCGAAACAACCGACCAGAGGGCTGCATCCATTCGGCTTTGTAGTTGGCCAAAGGGTAGCTTCGGAGGTAGACTTTAATACCGGCTTTAAGCCTTTGAATTATGTCTATAAAACACTCAATCTGTTTATGAATAATAAGGATATGTTATTGGGAGTCAGACCCGCCTTTCCAGTATATACTGATAAAGGACATTTGTCGCCAAAGGGTGATCTTGCCTGCCCCACCTGCCATAATCCCCATCAGTGGAATCCAAAAAAGGTGGAAAATGGTAGTGGCAAAAACGAAGAGGGGCATGTAAATAATAGTTTTTTAAGGAAGAATTTGTTGTATGGTCTTTGTATTGACTGCCATGGTTATGATGCGATCTACCGCACAAAATATTATCATACCTATCAAAGTAGAATTAAGCTGGATCCACCAAACAAGTTTCAGGAAGTAGAACTGATGTTACAAGGCAATAGGCCCAAGCTTGGTGATTTGCTGGATGAAGAAGAAATAAAAAAACAATCAGGGAAAAGCAGAATTTTAAAAGCATTACAATAAGAGTTGTTGCAGCTATTAAAAATTAGGAGGTTAAAAAGATGACTTTTAAATATGTAGATTTCGAAAGGATGTACTTTTCACCAAATGACATCAAAGATGAAGGAGATGTGCGGCAGGAAAGAGCGGTTACCCTTTTGGTAATGGTGCTTTTCTTGTTATTAGCTGTGGGATTACCGCTATTTGTTAATATGGGCAAGGCCTTATTTGAAATTCAGCCGATAATTTATTAACTCTAGACTTACACTCTGTGTTGCACCTCAGTTATCGTGTTAGCTTGATTGTGTGCTAGTGGTTAAACTGTAGTTAAAAACCAAATTTGCAGATGAACATGTTCTAAGATGCTCAAAGTTAAGACAGCTGACAAGCATGGGGCTTGACGATTATTTTTAGGGTTGGTTTAGCCTAAGTGCTTGAAAAAAGGGAGGCGGCTTATGTATAAACGGGAGAGGGTGATTAAAGTTCTACTTTTTGCTATCATGATATTGATAGTGAATTGCGGGGGAGAAGAACCGGGTGGTGAATCTGAAACCGCGCACAAACGGCGCCAGGTTACCGCACCGGAAAAGGTGTCGGTAAAGGGAACCGAAATTGGGGGGCAGATAAGTGAAGATACCGTTCTGGGCCTTGCTGATAGTCCCTATATCCTTACCCACAATTTAGAGGTTGTTCCTGATGTGATGCTGACTATTGAGCCGGGAGTGGTTATTAAGGCTAAAGCTTATACCGCGATTGTTATCAGAGGGAATTTTCATGCGATTGGTGAGGAGAATAAGCGCATCAAGTTTACTTCCCTTAATAAAGGTGAAAGATGGGACGGCATTCAGATAAAGGATGAAAGTTGTGATTATGATAGTAATGAATTAATTGAAGGCTTCGGCTGTAGTATTCAATTTTGTGAAATCGAGTATGCGAACACGGGCATATCTTGTGAAAAAGCCTCACCATTGTTAACTAATAATATTATTCAGAATAGTGGTGAAGGGATTAAGTGCCGGGATGAGGCTAATCCCAAAATAACAAAAAATCTGATAAAAGATAATGATAGTGGAATCGTTTGTGCTGATTATTCTTCACCGGAAATAAGCTATAATACAGTTGTGGGTGATGAAGGCAAAGGTATATCCTGTTCAAACCAAAGTTCACCAGTAATAGCCTATAATACAATTTTTGGCAAAGGAGATACTTGGTGGTCAGGAATTCAGTGTGAAAGCGCTTCAGCTCCTAAAATTAACTACAATAACATATATGGTAACGGGGGATTTAATCTAAAACAGCTACAGACAAAACCGGGTGATGAATCCCTTGATATTGATGCAAAGAACAATTGGTGGGGTACTGCAGATAAAGAGGCAATTGCAGCTTCTATCTTCGATAAAACAGACAAAGCTACATTGGGAGAAGTAAACTATATTCCATTTATAAAAAGTAAACTTCAGAAGTCTAACCATTTAGGTTGAGAACATAACAGTTTTACTGGATGCTACATCCGTAAATTAGGGAAGGAGGAATAAAAGAAAATGGCTTTTCTTGATAAACAGGTCTCTTGGGTTAAAGGGAATAAGGTGAAAGCGGCAGTTGTGGGGATAATATTATTAGGGGTGTTTGTCGAATTAAACATGCAGGTTCTCCATTTTTCATCTAGCCCACCGTTTTGTAAGGGGTTATGTCATACTATGAATGCTGAGGTGGTTGATTGGGAGGCCTCTAGCCATGGCCAGCGGCACGTGGACTGTGTTAGTTGCCATTTCAGAGAAGGTGCGATCAATTATATGATAAATAAGGTTTATGCCATGAATGATGTAAAAAATACTCTTACTGGCAACATGGCCCGTGCGATGGACGAGGAGGAGCATTTTGGTAATCCGGAACATCTGGAGTATATTACTGAGGAGCAGTTGGCAGAAGAACACAAGATGGAAGATGTTGTGCTGCCTCAATATATTCATAATCCGGAGAAAGACCTTGGGGCTACCCCCAGTAATTATGCCGATGAGGATGGTAACTGGCGTATACAAATGCACCGCTATGGTTTCTTGTGGCGGATAGTGAATGAAAATTGCGTAAATTGCCATTCATCCAAAGGTAGTCGTGGAATACGGTCTGACAAGAATGTAGCTGATTTTATTGTTGAAGATGCGTTATTTGAATTCGGCGATGAAGTGAGTCGGCAAGAAAAACCTAATATCGCCGGCAGGAGACCTTTGGGTGGCATTAAGGCTCCGCATGCCTTCCATCAGGATAGGGGAATCGCTTGTATCGATTGTCATCAGGAAATAGTCCATGGTTCGCAAGAGCTGAAAGACGATCATTTTGAGCGTAGTGGCCGCCGAGGAAATGAGGGGGTAGTCTGGCCGCGCATGATTGTTTGCTTTCGCTGCCATAATAATGAACGGGCTCCCAGGGACTGCTTGTACTGCCATGAATACCAGAAGAATATGAACCTGGGTATTAATGGAGTGGATGTGGATCAAACCGATGGCTATATGTATCCCGATAATGCGGACTGTACCGATTGCCACATGGAAGAAAATAATTGGAAAATGAGCGGCCAGATTTGTGCAGATTGTCATGATGATGAAGGGATGGTGGATACTCTCGCCGAGTGGCAGTCTGCAACCACAAGCTCACTCGCTGAGCTGGCGGCACAGTTGTCCAAGACAGAAACTGCCATAGATGAAGCGCGTAAACATGGTCGCGATGTCACGGGCACCGAAGAGCTATTCAATGCTGCATACCAAAATTACAAAATGGTATGGTATGATGGCAGTAAAGGTGCGCATAATATAGATTTTGCTGAAGCATTGTTAACTGTCAGCCAGGAAAAATTAAAGCTGGCTGAAGACATGTTGGTTGCATACTGAGAAAAACGGGTCGATAAAATTGAATTTCTAAATCAGGATGATATGCCAGAACATAAGCCGGTTAATGGAACTTTGGCTTGTGAGGCTTAGCTGTCGTGGTGTGTATTTTTAAAAGCAGGAAGTGCTAGTTATGATAAGATGGGTATCTCGAATACTTGGCCTGACAGTATGTTGTGTCTTAGTACTAGTAAATAGTGCACAGGCCGGGGTATCGAAAAAAGAAATGGCGAAGTTGCAGGATGGTTTAAAAGTGGCGGCTGAAAAATTTGGTAACGCTTATGTTAAACTTGATTTCAAAGCGATGTATGGGATGTTGGATAAGCAATACAGACAAAATGTCAAGTTTTGGGAGTATAAGGATTATGTCCATTATGATGGAATAGTTGATGGTTTTATGAAGGTAGAAGTAATGGATGTTATTGTGGTGCCTTCGAAAAAAGATAAAGACCTGTTTTATGGTAAGGTAAGTCAAAAGATATCCAGTGTGGAGAACGTGAAAACCAAATCAACGGGTCATACTGATAAGATGGAAGAGGAATTTATCTATTGGGATGAATGGGTATTTAGGGATGGTGTGTGGTACAAGATTCAAAAATTGGAATAGTATCCAATTGTCATAGTGTTATAATAAGAGTTTTCAAAAAGTATTAATGGAGGATGTCTTTCATGCGAAATAACAAGATGTTAATTATGGCAATGTGTATATGCCAGTTGGGCTTTATGTTTTCACTTGCCCACAGTGCAAGTTTGAAGCAGATTGAAGAGCTATATCATAAAAACCAATTTCCAAAGGCAGTATCGTTGCTGCGTGGGAGAATTAAAGAGGATAATAATGATGTGGCAGCTCATAGATATCTGGTCAAGTGTTACAAAAAGCAAAAAAAGCTGGATGATGTGTTGGCGGAATACAATACCTTAGCGGTAAAAGAACCTAAAAATGCACTATATAAGTTTTTAGTCGGCTATATTTATGATCTAAAAGGGAATTACGTTGGGGCAATCCGGCTTTATGAGGAAGCATTGGCGTTGAACCCCAAATTACCCTTTGTACATTACAATTTAGGTTGGATTTATGATGATGAGGGTGATCTGGCTACTGCAATAGATCATTATGAAAAGGAAATTAAATTAAATCCCACCAATATCGATGCTTATCACAATTTGGCGAAAGATTATCGCAAAAAGAAAAACTACAAAAAGGTAATCAGTACTGCGCAAGCGATGTTGTCGCTGGATCCAGGTAATGTCAAGGCTTATGATAGCCTGGGCTGGGCCTACTATGATCAAGGTCAGAAAGAAAAGGCGTTAACTGAATGGAGAAAAACCGTTAACTTGTCGCGACAGGATATTGAAGCCGGCGAATATAATATAGATGGCCGTATTCTGGATGCCAAGGGCATGTATAACAGTGCCATGCGGAAATATCTTAAAGGAATCAAAAAAACCCCAAACAATGCACGCCTGCACAATAATTTAGGCATGGCCTATGTTCATAAAGTGACCGCAAAAACCTTCGGTCAGAAAAACACAAAATGGCTTAGAAAAGCGGTAAAGGAATTTAAAAAAGCGTTAGATATTAATTCCAAGTATGCGCAAGCTTACTTAAGTTTGGGAAATGCTTATTTTAAATTAGGAATGAGTAATGACGGCATAAAACAGTATGAAAAATATGTTAAGTTAAAACCGAACGACATTGAAGGGCTGAACATCTTAGGCAATGCATACAAAGAAATGGGACGGTATGAAGATGCCAAGAATGCTTTTAACAAGGCAATTGATAAAGCGCCGAAGGATGCAAATGCATATGCCAACCTGGGGACTGTGTACTACTATCAAGGTCTGCAAGATGCAGCCTTGGCTCAATGGCAAAAGTCATTGAAATTAAATCCATATCAGCCACTACTTAAGGAACGGTTGGACACAGCTTTTAAGAAGCTTAGTCAGTAAAACGTAATAAATGTTTTTAACTTTGCCCCGTGAATATACTAAATATTTCATTGAAAAATAACCCGCAATATTATTTATGCGGGTTTATTTTTAGCTGCGTAATATGATTCCAACAAATATTAAAACAGTTATAGTAAGTATATGCTTTTTGTTAGCCTTATGTGCTTCTGCCTGGGCACAGCCGGGGGTTCATAAAGAGCGAAAAAGAGAACCGGATCCAGAGTTAGCGGATAAAGTCAATCCCCATTGGACAGGCAAGCATTGTACCGAGTGCCACGAGGATAAACCAAAAGAGGGCAGGCCGGTTACTTTTAAGTTTGATGGTGACTTTATAAAACTGTGTAACCGGTGTCATGATACTTCTGTAGCCAGGGCATCTGAACATTTGGTAGGAATTGAGGTGCCGGAGAATAAATATTTCAAAAAACCTGCGGCTGATTTTCCTCTACAAGATGGGAAGCTTACCTGCATTACCTGTCATGATGCGAGAATTCAAGAAAAAAACGATCTGTCGACAAAAGAGAAGAATTCGATGTTTTTGAGAAAATATGGTTTAGATGTTCAGCTCACCTTTGAATGGAATAAATCAGAGACGGCAGATGAGAGGTACAGCCAGAATAGATATGTATTGTGCTTCGAATGTCATAAAACAGGGCCACTCTTACAATGGAGTCCCCACAAAAATCAGCTAAATGCAAAAGGGGAGATAAATGAGGAACTATGCTTGTTTTGCCATATAGAAGTTCCTGATGTGAATACGGCAGATCAATCGGAATGGAAATTGCGGAGAAAGAATCAACATCAATGCCTAAACTGCCACATGGGCAAGACCCGTTTTCATCCTATACGAGTCACTCACTACGGGAACACGGTGCCAGCCAAGATAACAAATCAGATTGAATACTCAAAACGAAGGGTAGGGGTGCTTATCCCAATGGAGAATGATGCGCAAGGAGTGAAACGCTTAGTTTGTAATTCTTGCCATAACCCACACCAAAGAGGAGTATTAAAGAATCCGTTGAGTAAAAAAGGTGCTGATAGTCACAGACGACTGCGATTAGATGGTTTTACTATGTGTCTTGCCTGCCACGGGGCAGCAGTTGGGTCACCTACCCCAGGCACTCCATTTTAACTTTCATTATTAAACAGCTTATTATAGATCAAGTTTTTTGATCCTGGCTGTCCTTTTCAACGTTGAATAATTCCTGTTGATCCAATTCGAAAACCTGGACTTTTTTCTTTCCATCTTCCCCCGTAAGCAGAATTTCCACCTTTTTTTCTGCTTCTTCCAACTTCCGGGCACATAATCGCGAAAGCTTAACCCCTTCTTCAAATGTTTTCAATGAATCTGCTAAACTAAGGTTACCCTCCTCAAGATTTTCAACTATAGTTTCTAACCTTTTCATGGCCTGTTCAAAATTTAATTCCGGCATAATATTTTACTCCTCCTCAATCTTATCTACCTGGCAAACCAGACTGCCCCGGTAAAGCTTTATGGCTAAAGAATCTTTTGGTTTTACTTTGTTTGCCTGCGTTAGGATTTCTAAGTCAGGTAAGCGTCGGCAAATGCTGTAACCGCGTTTAAGACTGGCCAAAGGGCTCAAAGCATCCAAGCTGCCCATTTTTGTCTTAAGCTTAGCCTGGCGGTTCTCTATAAAGTAAGTATATACCAAACGCAGTTTTTTTCTTGTCTGCGAAAGTTGTTGTTTAAAATTTTCAATTTGCTGAGCGGGATGGGATGCTCTTAACCGTTGTGCTAGATAATTTTGCTGCTGTTTTGTTTGTTGCAAGGTATAGGTTATATCTTTACGCATGGAAAATACCAGCTCATCCAATTGTTGTTGGCGCTCACGAATTCTTTGTACAGGATCGGCAAATGCCTTGCTTTGTAACAGGAGTCGGTGACTGCTTTTGCAGTTCTCCAGCAGACGTTTAGTCACTTGTGTAAGGCGTATGGTTAGTGAGCGCAGCCGATCGGTGAGGGCATCCTTATTGGCCACGACTAGTTCGGCCGCCGCCGAGGGAGTAGGTGCCCGTAGATCAGCCACAAAGTCGGCAATGGTGTAATCAATCTCATGCCCAACAGCAGAAATAACCGGTAGCCGGGAATTATAGATAGCTCTGGCGACTATCTCTTCATTAAAGCACCACAAATCTTCCAGTGACCCCCCGCCCCGGCCTACAATTAAAATATCAACTTCCGGTATTTCATTCAGCTCTGCAATTGCCCGGGCAATCTCCTGGGCGGCGCCATCTCCCTGTACCCGCACTGGATTAATGATTATCCTCACGTTGGGAAAACGGCGGTCAATAATCTGTAGTATGTCGCGGATAGCTGCACCGCTGGGAGAAGTAACCAGCCCGATACAGCCGGGCAGGGCGGGGAGGGGCTTTTTATGTGCTTCATCAAAAAGGCCTTCCTCTGCCAGACGGCGCTTTAATTGCTCAAAGGCTAATTGGAGAGCGCCAACCCCCTTGGGTTCCACATACTCGGCCAGCAGCTGATACTCTCCTCGTTTTTCATAGACCGTAAGGCTCCCCTTGGTTAAGAGCTGCATGCCATCTTGCAGCTGGAACTTCAGGTGTCGGGTTCTGTTTTTAAAAATAATAACCCTGAGCTGGCTGGATTTATCCTTTATGGTAAAATATATATGCCCGGAGGTGGGTGTTTTTAGATTGGATACTTCTCCTTCAACCCAGATATTATCGAAGCTCCGCTCCAGCTCACGCCTAATACTTAAGGTGATCTCTGTTATACTGTATATCTTGGGCGGTGAGCTCTGATTCATTGTGCCTCCGAGACGTTGATTGAATAAACTCGGATATTAGGGTTGATAGTTTTTTTGGTGTTTGGATGATGGTTTCGTAAAAAATCCCCACACCTCACCCTGAACTATAGTGAAGTGTCTCGTATTATATTGAAAAAAATAGATTCTTCGCTTCGCTCAGAATGACAAAATGACGGTTTTCAGACTTTTTACGACTCCATCTTGTATTAATCTTGAGTTAGTTGAGGTAGTTGCAAAAGTCTCAAAATTGAAAGTAGCCGCAAACTTTAGTTTGCGTAAGCGTTTGTTTTTATGTGACTTGCAAATCGCAGGCTAAAGCCTGCGGCTACCCAAACAGGACTTTTGCAACTACCTCAGTTGTTTAGCATTTATTGATAATGGCTATTGAGTTCGTTCCTAACCCGAAAAATTCGGGTCTTGTTATAGGCGAATCGACATTTAGTTGAACAATTATAAATTTATCAGCTTCCTGGGTAGGGTGGGCTTTAGCCCGCCATAATAGAGTGTCGGCCTAAAAGGCCGACCTACCCTTCCAACGGGATATATGTTTTCGGAGTTAACTCAATAGCCATTTTTTTTATTAATATATGTTGCCAGTGATGCTAAATTACCGGCATTCATCATTTCTGGGATTTAATTTGAATGCGTTTTAGCGACAGAGCCCGGCTGGTTTTTGCATCAACTTCGAAAAACACTCCACACAGACGAGGATCATTCTTGGCGGCCTCAAAACGTACTGGAAGTTGATAAAGGAACCGTTTGAGCACCAACTCTTTTTTACGCCAATTACCGAGTCAAAGGGGCCGGTCATGCCGACATCGGTGATGTAGGCGGTTCCTTGAGGAAGTATGCGCTCATCAGCGGTGGGTATGTGGGTATGCGTGCCGATAACTGCGCTTACTTTTCCATCCAGATACCACCCCATAGCCACCTTCTCCGAAGTAGCCTCAGCGTGGAAATCTACTATAATGACTGAGGCTTGAGGCATCAGGCTTTCAATCTCGGCCATGACGACCCTAAAGGGGCAATCCAAGCTCTGCATAAACACTCGCCCAGCTAAATTTATGACACCCACCTTATCCCCTGAAGGCAGTTCTATGAGGGTACTTCCCTTACCAGGGGTACCCGGTGGATAATTAGCCGGGCGCAATAATCTACTCTCCGTGTTAATATAGTCCGTTACTTCCCGCTTGTCCCAAATATGGTTGCCTGAAGTTAACACCTGGATACCGGAATCCAATAGCTGGCGGGCAATAGTCGGAGTAACGCCAAGCCCCCCGGCGACATTTTCCACATTAGCAATACATAAATCAATTCGATATTGATTTATCAGGTTCGGCAAGTGTTCAAGTATCAGTTGCCGGCCGCACTTGCCTATAATATCTCCAATAAAAAAAATATTCACCCAAACTCACTTATACTGAAATAGATATGGTTATGAGTAATACCGGCTTTTTCATTCTGTCGGCAGATTACTTAGCGTATTCTACACAGCGGGTTTCTCTTATTACAGTAACCTTGATCTGGCCGGGATATTTTACGTCACTTTGAATCTTGGCGGCAATTTCCCGAGCAATATTTGCCGCATTTATATCAGAGACTTTATTCTGTTCTACCAAAATTCGTAATTCTCTGCCGGCTTGTAAGGCATACGTGTTTTCCACCCCTGGAAATGATTTAGCGATATCCTCCAGCTGTTCCAAGCGCTTTACATAGGAGTCCAGACTTTCCCGCCTGGCCCCCGGGCGTGCTGCGGACAGAGCGTCGGCTGCTTGAACTAAAAACGCAATAATGCTTTCTACCTCTTCAGTTTCATGATGAGCGGCGATAGCATTTATGATAATCGGGGACTCATTATATTTTTTAGCAAGATCAGCGCCAATTTGGGCATGAGTTCCCTCAATATCATGGTCAACCGCCTTGCCTATATCGTGGAGCAATCCAGCCCGTTTGGCTTGCTTAACATCGACACCCAGTTCGGCAGCCATGATTCCGGTAATATAAGCTACCTCCTTGGAATGTTGCAGTACGTTTTGGGCATAACTAGTACGATATTTCAGCCGACCGATCAATCTTATCACTTCATGATGTAATCCATGTACTCCCAAATCAAATGCAGCCTGTTCTCCCGATTCTCTAATACCGGTTTCTATTTCCTTTTTGCTTTTAGCCACCACCTCTTCTATACGAGCCGGATGAATCCTGCCATCTTGAATTAACTTTTCCAGCGCCTTTTTGGCAATAGCCCTTCTAACAGGATCGAATACCGATAATATAACCGCTTCGGGAGTATCATCAATAATGAGGTCTACCCCGGTAGCCATCTCCAGCGCCCGAATATTTCGTCCTTCCCGGCCAATTATGCGGCCCTTCATTTCATTGTTAGGGAGATCAACTACCGATACGGTATGTTCCACTACATAATCACTGGCACACCTTTGAATTGCTAAGCTGATAATCTCCTTGGCTTTTCTATCGGCTTTTTCTTTGGCTTCTTCTTCAATCTGTTTTATCAGCTTAGCTGCGTCATGTTGGGCTTTGCTCTCAAGTTCGGAGATCAATAACTTGCAAGCATCGTCGGAACTCATACCGGAGATTTTCTCCAGTTGCAGTTTCTCTTCTTCGATGAGATGTGCATACTTAGCCTCATTTTCCTGAATGGCATTTTCTCGTTGGGTAAGCTGTTTATCCCGCGAGACTATCTTGTTTTCTTTATCTTCTAATAAATCCAGGCGGCGTTCTAAATTTTCCTCCCTGGACAATAGCCGCTTTTCTAAGTTCTGAAGTTCCTGACGTCGATCATGGGTTTCTTTTTCAAAATCCGCTCGATTCTGGTATAGGGCATCTTTTGCCTCCAGTACCACCTCGCGGAGTTTGTTTTCGGCCTCTTTCTCTGCTTCAGCCAAAATCTTCTGCGCCAATCCTTCAGCATTAATAAGCTTGCTTTCTGCCAGGCGTTTTCTGATTAAATAACCGATATATAGGCATACTACACTTACGAAAAGTAACAGTATAAAATATAAAATCCCGCTGTTAATATTGGCCACCCCCTTTCTAAGGAGTTCATGACTTAAATTTATAATCAGAGCAATGGATGAGCCGTTGTTCGGTTACCAGCATATTTACTTTAACATCGTGCGGCAATGTGGGTAACGCTGATACCACTTGAGACTCATATGCTAAACCAAACAATAGCTGGTTATCGGCCTGTTCAAGTAGCTTATCATAGTATCCTCCGCCGTATCCTAACCGATGACCTAGCTCATCAAACGCCACCCCTGGTAGAATTACCAGCTCTATTTGGGATAACTCCATGGGGCGGACAAACTGTGGTTTGGGCTCTAAAATGCCAAAGCTGCCCGGCCGTAGTTCGTTATCCAGATCATGCAGCTCACTGATCAATAGCTGCTTTGTGTTGTTACATACTACCGGCACCCCAACCCTTTTTCCTTCATGTAACGCTTGCCGTACCATGAGCGGGGTCTGTACTTCATTCCTAAAGGAGAGATAAAACATTACTGTCATTGCCTGTTTGAACTGTTTTATTCCAAACAGATTATGCCTGATAAGTATGCTTTTATCTCTTAGCTCTTGGGGTGAAAGCTCATTCCGCAACCCAATCATGCGTTGCCTGATGAGGTTCTTTTCCCTTTGAACAACAACTTTTGTTGCCACGGACATTTAGAATTAGTAAAAGTAATGCGGAATCAATAGATGTGCGGACAGGACAATACAGGAAGGAACGTAAGAATTACGCCCTTTATTTCCCTACAGGATAGAATACAAACCAGCGGACTTCTTTTGTTAGAGCTGTAAGCTTTGGGGAAAGAAAAAGTAAAACCCCCACCCTATGCGGTGTGTAGAAGCTTTTGAACCTGATTTTATTCAGGCAGGCATCCTCCTGGATGTGTTAGAAGTCCTCAATCGCCCAAAGGGCTTACTTCTTTGAGGCATGACTGCTACATCCAAAGTCAGACACCCTTTCTATTTGTGTTGGAACAAAATAACTCACTACATCACCAACATGGCAGGGGTCCTACCTTGTGTCCTTGCTGCCAGACAGGCTATTTAAGCTTTTTTTCTTTCCCATGAAAGGTCTATTCAGGTTTAATTGCGACTTTGTTTAGCACTACAATCAGCATCATAAACCATAAATGAAATACGCTGTAAATAATTAACTGATATTTATTCAGTTAATTTATGCCTTCCTCTAATAGCTCGATTAACTTGGAACTCCTTTGTTCAACTACATCTTCTATGGCTTCTTTCTGAAGGCGAAGCTGAAAAAACTCTTCGGTAATATTCAGGGCTGCTAAAACAGCTATAGCAGAAGTTGAAACAATAGATGTGTTTTCCTTTACCCCCTGCATCTTATCATCAACGTATCTGGCTATCCTGAGAATGTCGTGAGAGCCTAAATCGCTTCTAACCGTATAGCGTTTTCCAAATATCTCAACTTCCAGTTTTTTTTTCAACCTCTGGCTTATCCCCTAAGTCGAAGCATTGAAGATGGCCTATCCTGCTATCCTGATTCCGCTCCAATAATCCCAACGAGTGAAAGTTAAAAGTCCTCCTCCCTATGTATATATATAGAATCAAGCAGTTTCGATATGAACCTGCTCGAGTTGACTCAGCATGCCCTCCAGCCGCCGACAAACTTCATCTCGTTCCTGCCGGAAGCGGTCATGTTCATCCTTCACTTGGGCAAACTCCTGATTCTGTTGCTGCAATTGATCAAGCAGTTCGATCTTCTCCCGCAATTCCTGCTCTCGCTGATTCAGCTCATGAGACAATTGCGAGTTTTTATCTTTTAAACTTTTTGCAGAGTCTACCAACCGGGTTATACGCTCTTCCAGTATGTTCCACTTTTCTATGGCGATGTTTTGTTCAGACAAGATCAACTCCTCAATGTAGCGTCTATCTTCTGCCGCAATTCCTCTACTACCTGTTCCCAGCTGTTATTCACTTCTTCTTCAGTCAATGTCCTGTCATCAGATTGATAACAAAGCGAGAAGGCCAAGCTTTTATATCCATCACTCAGCTGATCCCCCCGGTATACATCAAACAACCGGATTTCTTTTAAGTATGGCTGGCGGCTCTCCCACATGATACATTCGACTTGTTGGGCAGCAACTTCATTGGAAATTACTATTGCCATATCTCGTACAATAGCTGGGTAACGGCAAAGAGGTATGAAGACCTTTTTAGCGGGCTTATGTTTGACCAAGTCCATGAAATCCAATTCAAACAAAAACACCGCTTGCTCTAAATCTAACTCAGTCCCGATGTCTTTATTCAATTGTCCGAGAAAGCCTACATATTCTCCAGCCACTTCCACCCGAACCCCGGTTTGCAAGAACGGGATCTGGTGAGCTGAAAAGCGCACATCCTTTATGCCAAAACCAGCCAGCAGGGTTTCCACCACCCCTTTAAGATCGTAAAAACCAACCTCGAGTGCGCATTCACCCCAGAAAGAATTCCGGCGCTTACCAGTCATGGCCCCTGCAATTAACCGCCGCTCTGCCGGTGGTTTATCCCCCAGGGGACCATCTTCAACTGATTCATATACTGAACTTAGCTCAAACATACAAACATCATGCTGCTGATATTTGCTGTTTGTTCTCACGTTTTCCAGCAAACTGGGCAGCAGACTGGTACGCAGCAATTGCTGCTCTTGACTTAAGGGGTTTTTTAACTTCAGCCCCTTATCGCACAAATCCAGTTTATAATAAAGCTTGTGATTTGTAAAGCTAAAATTAATGACTTCCCAGAAACCACAGCCTATCAAGATGTTCCGGGCGCTATCTTCTGACTTAGGTAATTGATCAATCGGGTTATTAGCGCTACAGCCTTTGGGCATCGTTGAATCAATATTATGATAGCCGTAAATGCGGGCAATCTCCTCGATAACATCAATCTCTCGGCTGATATCAGAGCGATAGCTGGGTATCTCAAGTGTAAGGCTATACTCTTGTTGTTGTACTGCCTTTAATTCCAACCGGTGTATGATATCGATAATCTGTGATGATGAAAGGTTGGTTCCTAAGACCCGGTTTACCCGCTTGAATCTAAGTTTGACTTGGGCATTAGCTATCGGGTTTGGGTATTAATCGAGCATGCCTTGAGCTATTTCACCACCGGCTAATCGCTGTATTAACTGCGCCGCCCGGTCGATGGCCTGGGGCAGGGCGGATACGTCCACTCCCCGCTCGAAGCGGTATGAAGAATCGGTGCCCAATCCCAGCCGACGTGATGTCTGGCGAATGCTGCTGGGGTTAAAATAAGCGCATTCCAGTAAGATATTTTGGGTGCCAGCGGCGACCTCGGTGTTTTCTCCCCCCATAACCCCGGCTAAAGCCACCGCTTTTTCGCTATCTGTAATAAGCAGCATATCAGCATCAAGCTTCCGGGTTTCCCCGTCTAAGGTGGTAAACGATTCATTGCTTTTAGCCCGGCGCACGATTATGCTGTTTTCTGAAAGACGGTCAAGATCAAAAGCATGCAGCGGCTGCCCCCATTCCAGCAATACATAATTGGTGACGTCCACCACGTTATTGATAGAGCGCAGGCCTAAAGCGGCTAGCCTATACACCAGCCATTGGGGGGAGGGGCCTATTTTTACATTACGCAGCAGGCGAGCGGTATAGCGGGGACAGGCAGCAGGGTCTTCTATGGTCACCTTGAACGACTCCGCAATATCGGGGCCGGTTTCGCTAAGCGAAACCTGGGGCAATTTCACGGTGGATTCAGTTAGCAGACCCACCTCGCGGGCCATACCCAGCATACCCAGACAATCCCCACGGTTGGCGGTAATCGCTACATCTAATATAGTATCCTCTACGCCATCTTGAGAAATGGATTTGACTACCTCTATCTCCAAGCCGGCCATAGTAAGCGTATCGGCCAACTCCTGCGGCGAGCTAGCCAACTTAACCCACTCAGCTAACCAGTTGTAACTAACCTTCATAATGCTAACCTCTCCCGATATGTTATTTAACCCGACCTATTCATAAATTCAGGCTGGGTTTGCAAGACACCCCTTGTGAGACCCGATCTATTCATAAGTTTATATATGATTTGCCAGACCAGGCATGGCCTGGACTTATTATCAAAAAGAGTCTAAATCCAACGTCCATGATAACTTTGCTTGCCTGAAAATTATTGTGTGGAAGCTGACAAAGTTAATATTATCAGGCAGATGTGGTTTTGCTGT
>JAJRUU010000242.1 GCA_024277605.1 bacterium | reverse complement strand
GAGATAAATTTAAGCGTAAGTTTGCCGGAAAAACCGACTTTTGTATCAGGTTGATAATTAAAAAACGTTTGTCTGCGGATTTATTTATTAATTGCGGCTTGTTCACTATTTTTGACAACTTAAGCCCGACAGACTCCGAGGCAAGCTGATAAATTTATAATTTTCAACTAAATGTCAATTCGCCCATAACAAGACCCGAATTTTTCGGGTTTGGAGGATAGACCAACATGGAACGAACTAAAATTTTATGCACTATCGGCCCGGTGAGTTCATCTCCCGGCGTACTGAAAAAACTGATCCAGGGCGGCATGGATGCTGCGCGGTTGAATTTTTCCCATGGTGAGCCTGAAGAGCATCTTAAAACGGTAAAACTTATCCGTAAGGCAGCGCGGGGTTTGGGACAGCCGGTGGCTATAATCCAGGATCTTGCCGGTCCCAAAATTCGCATTGGCCGTTTCGCTCAATCACCGATTACGCTGCGGCGGGGAGCTGAATTTATACTGACTGCTAAGCAAGTAATGGGGGATCAATTTAAAGTCTCGGTTAACTATCCTGGACTTTATCAAGCAATAAAGCCGAAGGCTCGTATTTTGCTGGATGACGGCAACATAGCGCTTTCGGTAGTACGGGTAGAGGGGGAGGATATTATCTGCCGGGTGATAACCGGTGGGATGCTCAGTGATCATAAGGGGGTTAATCTTCCAGGTTGCCGCCTCAAACTGCCGGTCTTGACTAATAAAGATATAAGCGATCTTGCTTTGGGGATTAAAGCGGGAGTGGATTATGTGGCGCTGTCTTTTGTGCACGAGGCCCGGGACATATTAGTCCTCCGCCGGGAAATTAAGCGGCTGGGTAGTAATGTGCCGATTATTGCCAAGCTGGAGACGGCTTTGGCAATAAAAAATTTAACTCAGATTATAAGTATCTCAGATGGGGTGATGGTGGCCAGGGGGGATCTGGGGGTGGAATTGCCGCCGGAGAGGATTCCGGGCTTGCAAAAGGAGATTATTTCTCAGGCTAACCGGGCCGGTAAGCTGGTGATTACCGCCACCCAGATGCTGGAGAGTATGGTTATAAATCCACGGCCTACCCGGGCGGAGGCCTCGGATGTGGCTAATGCAATTTATGACGGCAGCGATGTACTCATGCTCTCAGCGGAGACTTCCATCGGCGCCTATCCCCTGAAAGCGCTTTCTATAATGAATAGAATCATAAAGAGCACCGAGCGCAATATATTAAAATTAAACGCTGACTTCCCTACATTTAAACGCTTCGATAAAGCTGAATCAGCAGACGCTATTTGTCATGCCGCCCGTACGGCAGCAGCCCAGGTTAACGCCCGTGCGATTGTGGCTTTCACTCAATCCGGCGCTACCGCTTTGGCAGCCTCCAAATATAGACCAAAACCGCCTATTATAGCCTTTACCCCTAATGAGCAGACTAAACAGCGCATAAGTTTATATTGGGGAGTGCTGGGTGAGACCATGGAACCGGTGGGGCAACTGGATGAGCTTCTGGCAAAGGTCAGGCAACGCTTGATTGAAAACTATCACTTTCGTTCCGGCGATAAAGTAGTGCTTATTTTAGGCTTACCGCTGGCCGAACATGGGGTGACTAACCTGCTGAATATTTATCAATTGTAGGGTATCTTGAGATAGCGGGATAATCACCTGAGGTCAAATACCCTTGCCCAAGGCAGCCCCGGCCCACACCGCCAGCACACCCAATCCGACATTGGCGTTGATATTTAAGAATAACTTGAAAAACTCGGCTTTCTGGATCAGCCGAAAGCTATCATAACCGAAGGTGGAGAAGGTAGTAAAGGCCCCCAAAAAGCCAAATACCAAAAACCACTCTATTTCCGGGGTCAGGCGCAGCCCCTTTCCGGGACTCAATCCGGCTAAGAAGCCGATTAATAAACACCCCAGGATATTGACCGCAAAGGTGCCATAGGGGAAATTAGCACCGAAAGTTTTATATGTACAGCCGGAAACAAAATACCGCAAGAGCGTTCCAGCCATTCCCCCCAGACATAAGAAAATAAACTTCAAAAATTACCTCCGCTTAGGATAGTTGCGGTAATTGGTTTAATGGCCGGCAGATAATTGATCCGGGTCATTTCCTATCCGGCTCCTGGATCGCTGATCCCCATTTGGTATATAATTGATGCTCGACCCCCAGCGCATCCAGCAGACGGCCCGCCATAAAATTTGCCAGCTCATCTATAGATGCGGGATGCTGATAAAAAGCCGGCATACAGGGTATAATTCTGGCTCCGGCTTTGGCAAGTTTGAGCATATTCTCAATATGAATCAGATTTAAGGGGGTTTCGCGGGGGGCTATAATTAGTGGCCGCCCCTCCTTGAGGGTGATATCGGCTGCGCGCTCTACCAGGTTATTAGATATGCCGTGGGCGATACGGGCCAGGCTGCCCATGGAGCAAGGCACCACCAGCATAGCCTCAGTTTTGGTTGAGCCGCTGGATATATCGGCCATCAGGTTATTGTGGGCTATATAATGCAGCTGCTCATAATCCGGTTTACCCAAGAAGCGGCTGCTTATCTTGGCCTTAATCTCTTGCGGGGTTCCGGCAAGTTCAACCCCCAGCTCTTCCTTTATCACCAGCTTAGCAGCATCAGAAATCAAAATAAAAATTTCAAAGCCTTTATCGGCCAGATGACACAATAACTTTTGAGCATAAATTACCCCACTTGCTCCAGTGATAGCTACAATATAACGCTTAATACGATCCCCTCCTTTTCTACAAGTTTTCATGAATTTAACATAAGCAGGCCCTACCTGTCAAAAAAAGCTGAAATGTGCTTGACAATCTCTCATGATATGGACTATCATGTGTGTCAAAAGTGCAACACTTTTAGTCAATAAAGAGTCAAAACATGATACCCCTAAAAGCCAATATTCCTACCCGAAGCTTTCCTGTCATTACCGTTTTGCTTATCTTAGCAAATTGCTCAGTTTATATCTACCAACTGTCTTTAGGAAGTATGGGGCGGCATTTAATTTATGCTTTAGGCGCAATCCCGTACGAGTTTACCCATTTTACCAATATGCCGTCATACCCGGAAGTGGCTTTTCCGTTGACCATGCTTAGCTCGATGTTTGTGCATGGCGGCTTGTTTCATTTGGGAGGCAATATGCTCTATCTGTGGATCTTCGGCGTTAACGTTGAGGATTCCATGAGTCATTGGGGATTCATTGTCTTCTACTTACTATGCGGGATAATAGCGGCATTATCCCAAATACTTGCCAGCCCCAATTCGGTAGTCCCCATGGTGGGCGCCAGCGGGGCTATATCGGGCATACTGGGAGCATATCTATTGCTCTACCCTCGGGCCAAAATATTGACTTTATTCTTTTTCGTTTTTTTTGTTAAAATGGTGGAAATCCCGGCCATGTTTGTGCTGGGTTTCTGGATCATCGTACAACTACTGAACAGTACCCGAACCTTAGGTTCAACGGGGGCGGGGGGAGATGGGGTGGCTTGGATGGCCCACATCGGAGGGTTTTCTGCCGGTCTTTTGTTGGTTCAATTTTTTTGTCGGAGAAAAATCAGTGTTCATTGATTTGCATGTTCATACCAACAAATATTCCTTATGCAGCCAGCTTGAGCCGGAAGAATTGGTATATGCAGCCAAGTTGTTTGGGCTGGATGGAATTGTTATCACCGAACACAATTGTTTCTGGGATAAAGATGAGGTGGCGGAGTTAAGAAAAAGAACCCAGGCTGATGATTTGGTAATATTGACAGGACAGGAAATCAGAGCCTATAAAGATGGCTTTTTAGAGGGCGATCTATTGGTGTTTGGGGTAGATGAATTGATAAGGGGCGAACCTTCAAGCGACGATCTCATTGAATGGGCACACAAGGCAGGGGGGGTGATTCTGGCAGCCCATCCTTTCCGCCCCTTTCTGGGACTGGGGGAGACAGTATATAAGTTGAATTTAGATGGGATTGAGGTACTTAACTCCAATCATAATGCAGAGGAGACTATAGCTGCTGAAACTGCGCGCCATAAATTGAATTTACCGGGTACCGGCGGAAGTGATGCCCATTGTGCGGCTGATGTGGGTAACTACCTCACTTATTTTAATGACCGGATTGAGACTGAAGCGGAGTTGGTGGAGGCGATCAAGGGTGGCCGCTGCCAGCCTATAAGCTTTAGTGAGATGCGTAGAATGTGAATGGCAGGTAGGGGAATCATGCTATGGATGGCGCTAAGGAATAAAAGGCAGAAACTGTCCACGCCTCAGCCACTGTTTAAAGAAGGGATGTCAGGTTAATAAACTAAAGTAGCAAATAAAACTTAGGGAACCATGGCAAATTTAGATGCGGATGTAGTTATTATAGGAGCTGGTCTGGGTGGGGTTACCACTGGCGCCCTGCTGACAGCAAAAGGGCTTAAGGTCATTGTACTTGAGCAGGCAGCTCAAGCAGGCGGCCTATGCGCCCGGGTTGCCCGTGAGGGGTATACCTTCCAGGCGGGAGGTAATATCTTAAACGGTTTTGAGCTGGGGGGCGGGCATGAGAGGGTACTGGCTAAGCTGGGATTGTTTGTTACCAGAACCCAGCTCGATCCGGGTTTTCAGCTTGTTCTGCCCAATCATCGGCTGAATTTTAGTCCCAACAAACAACAGCTATTGGAAGACTTCCAGCGAGCGTTTCCTAGCGACTTTACGGGGCTAAAAAAATGCTGGCAAACGCTGGAAGGATTGGAGGAAGTGTTTTATGAGTTGCATCGTAAGGACTGCTTTTGTGTTCCCCATACTTTAAAGGAGAAGTACACCTATTTTAAAGATGTGCAGCAGCGCCTGTCCAAGCACTACAAAGAATATGAAAAATCACCATTGCAATTACTGGAAGAGAATGTATCCAGTGCAGAAGTTAAGCGTATGCTGGATACATTATGTTTCTTTTACGCTCAAATGCCGCTGGAGGGGTGCAGCAGTTTATTCTATGCTTACCTAACCGGACTGGCGCGACGAGGTATCTTCTATATAGATGGCGGAATACAGGAGTTGGTTAACCAGTTGGTCAATCATATTACCAAACGCAAGGGAGAGGTTAAATTCAATTCGCCGGTGACCAGCATAATCACCGAAGGGCGGCGGGCGGTAGGGGTGATGCTGGCTAACGGTCAGGGCATAAGGGCTAAACACATAATAGCCAACACAACCCTCTGGAATTTGTATGAGAAACTATTACCCAGCTCTTCCAGGATACTTAAGAAGCTAAAGGTACAGACAGAAGATATTACTCCCCAATGGGCGCCCTTCACGGTTTACCTGGGAGTCGATGAAGGCGTGCTTCCAAATGAAATGCGGGAGAATGTATTCTTATTAAATGATTATAAGAAACTGGGGGATGTGGGTACCTTATTAATTTCGCTCAGCCCTAAATGGGATGTGAAAAGAGCCCCTAAGGGAAAGCGGGCGCTTACGATTAGCTGTTATCTGCCCCAGGACAGGCAATGGGGCAACCGTTCGGATTACGCAACGCGAAAGCAGCAGCAAATGGAGCGGGTCATTGATTCCTTACGTTCGCTGGTTCCCTTTATCGATGAAGGAATCGAGTATAAGGAGGCGTTTACTCCACTTGATTTTGAGAAACAAACCGGCAGGCCGCAGGGGGTGGTCACCGGGTTGGCGACGACCCCTTCCGGTTTTGGCTTTAAGCATTTTTCTAATTATACACATTATAAGAACCTGTATATAGTGGGGGATACCAGTTTCCCCGGGCATGGTACCAACCTGGTGAGTATCAGTGCGCTAAATCTAGCCCGTATCATTACCTCCCGCTAAGGAGTTGTCCATGAGAAATCACATATTAATAGTAGACGATGAAGGCAGCATCCGCACCTCATTAAGTGGAGTGTTGCAGGATGAAGGGTATGAAGTGCATACCGCTCAGAATGGGCAGGAGGCCCTGGAAATAATCAAGCAGGAGCCGCCGGATATGGTAATGCTGGATATCTGGATGCCGGGGATGGATGGGATTGAGACATTGAGTAAAATCAAGGAAATTGCACCACAGGTAGAAGTGGTGATGATCTCCGGTCATGGATCGATTGAGACGGCGGTGAAGACCACCAAGCTGGGGGCGTATGATTTTTTGGAAAAACCGCTGTCGCTGGATAAAACGGTGCTTATTGTCCAACATGCGCTTGATAAAAGACGCCTGGAGCAGGAGAATATAAAACTGCGCCACGAGATGGCAAAAAATTATGAGATAATAGGCAATAGCAAAATTATTTGCGAACTTAAAAAACAGGTGGAGTTGGTAGCTCCCAGCGAGGGGCGGGTGCTGATCTATGGCGAAAACGGTACCGGCAAGGAGCTCATCGCCCGCAACATCCATTGGTTAAGCCAGCGCAAGAATGGGGTCTTTGTGGCGGTAAACTGCGCCGCCATCCCGGATGAACTTATCGAGAGTGAACTGTTCGGGCATGAGAGGGGGGCCTTTACCGGGGCCACCAACACCCGCTATGGCAAGTTTGAGCAGGCCCATGGCGGTACCCTGTTTTTAGATGAAATAGGTGATATGAGTCTTAGGACCCAATCGAAGGTGCTGCGGGTAATAGAAGAGCAGATATTTGAACGGGTGGGTGGTTCGAAAAAGATTGAAGTGGATGTCAGGCTTATTGCCGCATCCAATAAAGATTTAGAGCAAGAAATAAAAGCGGGTAATTTTCGTGAGGATTTATATTACCGCTTGCATGTAGTCCCCTTTACGGCCCCTCCATTAAGAGAGCGCCGGGAGGATATGGCGCTTCTGGCGGATCACTTTTTAAAAGAACTCTGCTTTAGAAACGGTAAAAAACCGATGAGCTTGAGTAAACCAGCGCTTAAGGCTTTGCTGGAACACCCATGGCCGGGTAATGTACGCGAGTTAAAAAACATTTTAGAGCGAATGGTTATCATGGTATCCGATCAAGTAATTCAACTGGAGCACATCCCCCACTCAATAGCCAACCCGGCCGTCTCCACCGCCTGGGTTGAAGAAGCGGGTTCCTTAAAGGAAGCCCGGGAGCAATTCGAACGCGAATTTTTGCTGCACAAGCTAAAAGAGAGTAATGGCAATATCGCCCAAACCGCCCGCCAATTGCAGATAGAGAGAAGCCACCTGCACCGCAAGTTGAAAGCCTATGGCATAAGTTTGAAGGAATAGCTGGCCGCAAGCATTCAATGGTCTTAGCTTGAACTTTAGCCTTCTTTAGCAAAATCCAGCAGCCCTTTGACTTCCTGAGCAGTGAGCGGGCGAAATTCCCCCGGGGCAAGCTCGCCCAGGTTTAAATTTCCATAGCGCACCCGTTTAATCTTCATCACCGGATATTTGACTGCCTGGCACATGCGGCGAATTTGCCGGTTGCGGCCTTCAGTCAGGGTGATAGACAGCCAGGTATTTTTCCCCGTATCCCCCGCTACCATTACCCAACAGGGCTGGGTTTTTCCATCCTCAAGCCGTATACCGTTACGTAATAAATTTATAGCCTTTTTGGATGGCACACCCTTGACCTTTACCAAGTACTCCTTGGGAAGCTTGAAGCGGGGATGCATCAGCTGCTGCGCAAATTCACCGTCATTGGTAAGCAGCAGCAAGCCTTCTGAGTGGTAGTCCAGCCGCCCTACAGGATATAGGCGGGCCTCGATTCCCCGAATAAAGTCGGTAACAATGGTGCGTTTCTGGGGGTCGGCGGTGGAGGTAATAACCCCTTTGGGCTTGTTGAGCATTACATAGAAGCGTTTTCTCTGGGGTTTGATAATCCGGCCTTCTACTTCTATCTCATCCTTTTGGGGGTCAATGCGCACTCCCATATCGGTTATCGGCTGACCGTTTACGGTAACCTGACCCTCCTTAATCAACTGCTCGGCTACCCGGCGAGACGCCACTCCAATCTGCGCCAGATATTTCTGTAATCGAATTTTATCGGTCTTTTCCATAGTATCCTCAATAAATGATTTTCTACCTAGCCTAACAGAATTTCTTTAAAAAAGCTACTATTAAGGGATCAGAAAGGGCAAGGGTCGCAAGGTAAACGGTTGATGTAGAAACCGGTACTAAGCTGTGTTATAATTTCCGGGATAGCTAAATGAGGATACCAAATGTGCGGGATTTGCGGGTTTATAGGATTTAAGGATGAAGTGTTGCTTTATGGTATGACGGATATCTTAAAGCATCGCGGCCCGGATGATACCGGGGATTATCAGGATGCTGCGATCTCTTTGGGTCATTGCCGCTTGAGTATCATCGATCTAGCCACCGGGCAGCAACCCATCCATAATGAAGATAAAAGCTTGTGGGTGGTCTATAACGGGGAGATTTATAACTTCCCGGAGCTAAAAAAGGATTTAGTAAGCAAAGGGCATAAGTTTTATACTGCCTCTGATACCGAAGTGCTGGTGCATTTATACGAGGAGTACGGTGATGCGCTTGCCGCTAAGCTGAACGGTATATTTGCCTTTGCCCTGTGGGATAAAAAAAGGCAGCGCCTGCTGTTGGTTCGGGATCAGATGGGGGTAAAACCCCTGTATTATTATTATGATAACAATATCTTGCTCTTCTCATCCGAGATTAAAGCCTTGTTGCTGGCGCCACAGATAAAGCGCAAGCTGGACTTTCAAGCGCTCCATTATTTTTTAAACCTGCGCTTTCTGCCGGGTGAGGACACCTTATTTTCCGGCATAAAAAAACTCCCCCCCGCTACTATATTAAGCTTCCAAAACCAGATGATAAGTCTGCAAAAATACTGGCGGCTTACTCCGCAGATACAAGGTAAGCGCAGCCTGGAGGATTACCAGGCAGGGATTGTAGATCACTTGAGGCAGGCCATAAAACGTCAGCTGATAAGCGATGTGCCCCTGGGGGTGTATCTATCGGGCGGTATGGATTCAAGCTCAATAGTGAGCTTAATGAGTCAGGTGAGCAGTGAACCGATCAATACATTCTCCATGGCCTTTGGTGAGCCGACCGATGAGTTAAGTGACGCCCAGCTTATTGCCAGGCGGTTTAATACCCAGCATCACGAAATAAGCATTGAAGCTGACCCCTTAAAGTATCTGCCGCAGGTAATCTGGCATGCCGAGGAGCCTAAGGTTAATCTGCTGCAAGGGTTTTTAATCTCCCGGTTTGCCAGCCAGCACGTAAAAGTAGTGCAGGGTGGTTTGGGAGTAGATGAACTCTTTGCCGGTTATACCAGCAATCAGTTTATTTACCCCAGCCAGGCGCTGCATCACCTGATGCCGCAATTTATCACCCGGCAAGTGCTGGCCCGCTTAAGTTCACTTGTGTTTAGCCTGCAAGACAAATCGGGTCTGCTGCGTTTTGATGAATACCGCCGCGGGTTGCAGATGCTGCTCTCGTTAGGGGATAAGGCCCGCTATTATCTCATCCTGCGCAATGTATGGGATTATGAAGCGGCGAATTATAAGCATATTTATGCAAATAGCTCACCTGGAGTAAATCAAGTAAAAGAACTATACGCCCCCTATTTTGCGGATGCCTCAGCTAATTTCTTAGATCAGGTATTATTGGCCGAGTTTCACACCAAACTGGTGGATGACTTTTTGCTAAATGAAGACCGCATGTCGATGGCTAACTCATTAGAGGTAAGGGTGCCGTTTCTGGATCTGGATTTGGTGGAGTACGCCTTTAATATACCAAGTAACCTAAAGATAAAGGGTAACCACCCCAAACATATATTTAAGCAAGCCATGGCCGCCCATCTGCCGACAGCCACAATAAATAAGAAAAAATGGGGTTTCGCCATTAATCCCTATTTTCAATTTAAAAAGGATTTAAAATATACCACAGAGAGAATCCTCACCCCCAGACGAGTAAGGGAAAGAGGATTATTCAACTATGCCTACATAAAACAGATACTGGATTACCCGCCGCATCCCCGTATGCGCTGGCACTATATGCTCCTATGGATGCTGGTGGGCTTTGAGATATGGCAGCAAATGTTTATCGAGGGGACAAGTCCCCCGGGGGGGAATCCCCCCAATTTTGATATAGAGAGTTATTATGATTAACGCCAAGATGATATAGTGCAAGGAGAAATAAAATGAAATTAAAGCGTGTTAGACTCAGAAATTTCCGATGCTACGAAGATGAAACTTCAATTGATATAGATAATCTTACAGTTTTTGTAGGCAAAAATGATGCTGGCAAATCTGCAATCTTAGATGCCGTAGCTATATTTTTTGATGAAATGAAAATTGATTCTGATGATGCAAGCATTACTGGAAATAAGACTGATGTAAGAATAATTTGCGAATTTTCTGATTTTCCTGAGGCACTCGTTATTGATGCAAATTATCCTACAAACCTTAAAGATGAGTATTTACTAAACCAGAATGGCTTGTTAGAGATACATAAAGCTTATAACTGTTCTCTAAAAATAGCAAAGCTTACAGGGAGTTATGCGTTTGCTCTTCATCCAAGTACAGACGGTATTAATGATCTACTTCTTTTAAAGAATGCTGAATTAAAACAGAGGGCAAAAGGCCTTAGTGCAAACACTGATGGCATTGACACAAAAGTCAACACACTTATAAGAAGAAAAATATGGGAATCTGTAAGTGATCTAAAACTAGAACCTAGGGAAATAGCTTTAGATCAAGAAACTGCTAAAAAAATATGGGATAAGCTTAAAACATATCTTCCGGCATTTGCGATTTTTAAGTCAGATCTGAAAAGTACAGATCAAGACGATGAAGCGCAAGATCCAATGAAAGCAGCAGTTAAAGAAGCAATCAAAGAAAAAGCTCTCGAATTAGAAGAAATTTCTGCGCACGTAGAAAAACAGGTTCGGAAAATGGCAGATCAAACAGTTTCTAAATTACGAGAAATGAACCCGTCACTTGCTAATGAGCTAACGCCAGTATTTACTTCAAATTGGTCTAATGTATTCAAAATAACATTAACAGGAGATGGTGATATTCCAATCAATAAAAGAGGCAGTGGTATTAGAAGGTTAATATTGCTAAACTTTTTTCGAGCAAAAGCCGAGCAGGCTGCAAATGAAAAAGGAGCGGTAAATGTAATATATGCAGTAGAAGAGCCAGAGACAAGTCAACACCCCGACAATCAAAAAATGTTAATTCAAGCATTTGGTGAATTAGCAGAACAATCTAATTGCCAAGTTATGCTTACAACACACACTCCAATGTTAGCACGCTTAGTTCCTACTTCAAGCCACTACTGTCCGGTTAATAATCGAATAAATTCAACTGGATACAACCAGATGTTTCAGCTTTTTGGTAATCACATTGCGTAAGTAGCTGATAAATATGAGGTCTCTCGAATAAAGAGATGCTCAAAATTTGCAAAATTGTG